>JAABSM010000059.1 GCA_011390365.1 Gammaproteobacteria bacterium | reverse complement strand
TGGCTTTGTCGATCGCATCGCCAAGATGATCCCCTTCGAAGTGGGCATGACCCTCACCAAGGCGCTGGAGGAGAGCGAAGACCTCAAGAAGGCCTATGACAATGAAGAAGAAGTCACCGAGCTGATCGACATGGGCCTCAAGCTGGAGGGGCTGGCGCGCAACGCCGGCAAGCACGCCGGCGGCGTGGTGATCTCGCCGGGGCTGCTCACCGACTTCACCCCCCTCTACTGCGAAGCGGGCTCCCAGCAGATCGTCACCCAGTTCGACAAGGACGACGTGGAGCAGGTGGGGCTGGTCAAATTCGACTTCCTCGGCCTGCGCACCCTCACCATCGTCGACTGGGCGCTGAAGACCATCAATGCCCAGCAAAAGGCCCGGAATGAGCCGCAAGTGGACATCAACGCCATCCCCATGGATGACGAGGCCGCCTTCCGCCTGCTCAAGGCCTGCAACACCACCGCCGTGTTCCAGCTCGAATCCCGGGGCATGAAGGAGCTGATCAAGAAGCTCCAGCCCGACTGCTTCGACGACATCACCGCGCTGGTCGCCCTGTTCCGCCCCGGCCCACTGCAATCGGGGATGGTCGACGACTTCATTGACCGCAAGCACGGCCGGGCTAAAGTAGAGTACCCCCATCCCGACCTGGAGCCCATCCTCAAGCCCACCTACGGCGTCATCCTCTACCAGGAACAGGTGATGCAGATCGCCCAGGTGCTGGCCGGCTACAGCCTCGGCGGCGCCGACCTGCTGCGCCGCGCCATGGGCAAGAAGAAGGCGGAGGAGATGGCCAAGCAGGGCGAGATCTTTCGCAAGGGCGCGATGGAGCGCGGGGTCGATGAAGGCACCGCCAAGTACATCTTTGATTTGATGGAGAAGTTCGCGGGTTACGGTTTTAATAAAACCGTAGCCGCAGGAACCCTGGTCGCGACCGCGCGAGGCTTTCTGCCGATCGAAGAGGTCGAGCCCGACGACACCATCACTAGCATCAACCCCGACGGCGCCAGCGAAACGGCCAGGGTCGTCGCGCTGCATGACCACGGCAAGGTCCCGCTGTGGGAGGTCTATTTTGACGACGGCACGGTGGAGCGCTGCACCCTCGACCACAAATGGTTGACCCGACACGGGCAACTGCCGCTATGGCACATCTTGGAGCTGGGTGAGGCGGTGTGGGGTGTCGCAAGCGACCAGGCAGCGGGTTTTTCCGGGCTGTTTCAGGTCCCGCAAACTCCCTTAACCCGCAACCCTCACAACCTCGTTCCCACGCTCCGCGTGGGAACGCCTCCCGCGAAGCTCTGCGTCGCCAGCGGTGATTGGCAGACCACATCAGCATCCTTATCCGCCAACACCAGAACCCAGCGCCCCCCCCTCCCCACGGGAGGGGGCCGGGGGGAGGGTGTGGAACATGGCGCCCAAACCACTATAGCTTCCACGGTCTCTCTTGCCTCGTTGGGCGCGGAGCGCCCGAAGATGCATTCCCACGCGGAGCGTGGGAACGAGAGTACACTCCCCCTCCCCACGGGAGGGGGCCGGGGGGAGGGTGTGGAGCATGGCAACCAAGCCTCCAGCACCACCCGGCACCCCCTCCCTGTCCCTCCCCCGACGGGGGAGGGGACCCTTTGTTCCGGCCCGGGGGGCGATATCGTCCACCGCCATATCCAATCGATCCGTTTCCTCGGTATCCAGCAAGGCTATGACCTGGAGGTCGACCACCCGCAACACAATTTCGTGCTCGCTTCGGGATTGTGCTGCTCCAACTCTCACTCCGCCGCCTACGCCCTGGTCTCCTACCACACCATGTATCTCAAGGCCCACTACCCGGCGGCCTTCATGGCGGCGGTGCTGTCGGCGGACATGGACCACACCGACAAGGTGGTGGGGCTGATCGAGGACACCAAGGCGCAACACCTCAAGGTCAATCCGCCCAACGTCAACGCCTCCCAGTACAAGTTCACCATCGAAGGGGACGATACGGTGATCTATGGCCTGGGGGCGATCAAGGGGGTAGGCGAGGGGGCGATCCTGGGGATCGTCGAGGAGCGGGAGCGCAACGGTCCCTACGCGGATCTGTTCGACTTCTGCCGCCGCATCGACCTCAAGAAGGCCAATCGACGGGTGCTGGAGTCCCTGATCAAGGCCGGGGCCCTGGATGGCCTGGGCGAGAATCGCGCCACCCTGATGGCCCACCTGCCGCTGGCGATACAACTGGCCGAGCAGCACCACGCCAGCCAGGCCGCGGGTCAGATCGACCTCTTCGCGATGGACGATCAGCCCGCCGCGCCTCCGCCCGAAGACCAGCTGCTGCCCCCCGCCGCCGACGAGTGGGAGGACGAAGAGCGGCTGCGCGCCGAAAAGGAGACCCTGGGCCTCTATCTCACCGGTCACCCCATCGACCGCTATGAAAGCGAGCTAAAGGAGCTGGGCGTAACCCGCATCGCCAACCTCTCCCTGGAAGAGGCCAAGGCCGCCTCCGGCTGGGGCAAGCGCAACAAGGGCCAGAGCGTCCTCATCGCCGGGCTGGTGATGGCGGTCAGCCACCGCAAGACCCAGCGCGGGCGCATGGGCAGCGTCACCCTCGACGACCGCACCGGGCGCACCGAGGTGACCTTGTTCGGCGACACCTACGAAACCTATCGCGATAATCTCGCCGCCGACAAGGTGCTGGTGATCTCCGGCAACCTCAGCTACGACGACTACCGCGAGGCCCTCTCGATTCGCGCCGAAAACGTCCTCGACATCGACGAGGCACGCCAGCAGTGGGCCCATCGCATCCAGCTCAACGTCGACCTCTCCCGCCTGCTGGAGCAGCGCATCACCGGCGCGCAGCTCGCCGCGCAACTAAAGGAACTATTACGCCCCTTCACCGGCGGCGCCTGCCAGATCCTGCTGCGCTACCAGACCCCGCAAGCGGAAAGCGTGATTGAGCTCGGCCAGAACTGGCGCATCCGCCCCAACGACATGCTGCTGCGCAAGCTGCAAAAGCTGTTTGGTGAGGAAGGGGTCGTGGTCAGCTATCGCAAGCCCAGCTTCGCCGGCAAGGAGGAGCAGGCGGAGCCGCGACGGGCGATGAATGGCTGACAACGAAAACGGGGCCATGAAAGGCCCCGCGCTTATCGGCTGTGAAAGACCGAATCAGGAACCGCCCGGATCACCGCTGAACTCCACCAGCAGGTCTTCGTCGGTGACGATGGTCTGGCAGGCGAGGCGGTAGGTGGGGGGGATGTCCTTGACCAGGGCGCGCTCATCCTCGCTCTTGGGCAGCTTGCCAATGGACTTGAGCACGTTGCGCTCCTTGTCGGTCAGCGTAACGCCCTTGATGCGTGCGCCATCCAGATGGATCACCTTCACCAGGCAGGAGCCGCACTCGCCATCCTCGCACTCGAACGGGATCTTGATGTTGTTGGCTCTGGCGACGCCGAGCAGGGTATCCCGCTTGCCGACGATCGCCTCCACCTTGACATTGTGTTTCATGATGGGCGATGAAAAATAGATGTTGGCCATGGAATGCCTCTTTATTGGGTTGACAGTCGAGACCATCCATAAGCAATTTTCTTGCCGAAAAAAGGATTTATGCGAATTGTCAGCCTGTTAGCCTCTTCTCGTCTCTTCCCTCGCCCTTCGCATCGGTAGCAACCGGCGACCATTGTCGTCTTTGCGACAAGGCCCTTGGTTTCCTGGTGCCGCCATCCCTGTAGTGGTTTACCACCATTCACATTTCCGACGACAATGCTATGATACTTGTCACGCTTTAACAAAAAAACTAATTGCTTGGCATGACCCGCGCCAGCGGGATTGCCGAGAACGACTCCACAACAGAGAGAGCATCCGACGCTCGCCACCTCCCATCGGAAAAGGATCTCCGTAGCCAGGGCCAGACGTCGCGGAGGATTGGAGGATGAAGCATTCATTCAGCGAGCGTCGCCTGGCGACCCAGATCAAGCGCCTGGTGGGCATCGGTTTCGTGGTGCTGTTCGTGCTGTTGATCACGGTGGTCTCCATCGCCCTGCTCTATCTCAAGCAGAGCAACAAGCAACTGGAGCAGGTGGTGGGCTCACAGAACGTCAAGAGCGCACTGGCCGCGGCCATGGACGATGCCCTCAACCAGCGCCGCAACTCACTGCACATTTTGCTGGTGATGCGCGACCCCTTCCAACGCGACGAGCAGTGGCAGCGCTTTAATCAGGCCGCCAGCGACTATCTGGTCAGCCGCGAGATGTTCGGGGCGCAGGACCTCTCGCCGGTGGAGCGGGACGCCCTCGCCAAGCTCGATCGCCTCACCCTCAGGGCCCAGTCGTTTCAGCAGCGGGTACTGGAACTGGCGCGGACCGATCACGACGACGAGGCGATCGAGGAGCTGTTCGACCGCGCCCGTCCCGCCCAGGAGGATGTCATCCGGGCGATCCGCTTTCTCAACGAGCTGCAACGCAGCGGCGCCGCCAAGGCCCTGCGCGACACCACCCAGGCCAATCGCGACGCACTGCTGGCGATGCTGCTGATCACCGCTTTGGCGGTGACCCTGTCGTTGCTGGCGGCGGCGCTGGTAATGCGCCGCGTAAACCGACAGGCGCTGAATCTGGAGGCGGAGAAACGCAAGTACCAGAGCCTGTTCGACGGCAACATGGACGCCGCCCTGGTGTGGGAGGAGAAGCGACTTCTCGCCTGCAATGGCGCGGCGCGGGAGCTGTTCGGCATCCCCGCGGATGCGCCGCTGGGCGACATCACCATGCGCCAACTCGCCCCCCAACTCCAGGCCGACGGCCGTGTCTCCCTGGCCCTCTACCGGGAGTGGCTGGAGGAGCTGGAAGAGAAGGATCCCCAGCGCTTCGAATGGGAGCACTGTCGCCTCGATGGCGCCACATTCCCGGCGGAGGTGATGCTCAGTTGCGTGAAGACCGAGGAGTACCGTCTGCTGCAAATGATGGTGCGGGATCTCAGCCACCGCAAGGAGGCGGAGGCGCGCATTCAATACCTGGCCCAATACGACGCCCTTACCGACCTGCCCAACCAGCGCCTGTTCCGGGACCGGACCGACACCCTGATCACGGCGGCGGAACGAGTCGGCGGCAAGCTCGCGGTGGGGCTGCTCGATCTCGACCACTTCAAGCAGATCAACGACTCCCTCGGCCATCGCCAAGGAGACGCCCTGCTGCGCATCGTCGCCGAACGCCTGCGGCCGTTGCTCGATCGCGGCGACGTGCTGGCGCGCATGGGCGGCGACGAATTCCTGCTGCTGCTCGAAGACGCCGACTCCCTCGATCACATCGGCAAGCGCTGCGATGAACTGCTCGGAGAGGTCGCCAAACCCGTCGAGCTTGACGGCCACCAGCTGGAGATCACCGCCAGCCTCGGCATCAGCCTCTACCCCCACGACGCCGACAACGGGGAGGAGCTGATCAAGCGCGCCGACATCGCCATGTATCGCGCCAAACAGACCGGCGGCGGCAACTGCCGGCTGTTCACCGAATCGATGAACGCCGAGGTCTACCGCCACCTGGTGATCAAGAACAGCCTGCAGCGCAGCCTCGACGCCGGCCACTTCTTCCTCACCTATCAACCCAAGATGGCCATAGGCAACGGCCAGCTGGTGGGCATGGAGGCGCTGGTGCGCTGGCGACACGATACCCTGGGCGCGATCTCGCCGACGGAGTTCATCCCCATCGCCGAAGAGAACAACTTCATCTGCGAACTCAGCGAGTGGATCTTCATGAGCGCCGCCCGCCAGGCCAAGGTCTGGAACGACGCCGGCTTCGTCGACCTGCGAATATCCGTCAACCTCTCTGTGATCCAGCTTCACCAACCCGGGCTGGTGAAGAGCATCGGCGAGATCCTCCTCCTCACCCAACTGCCGCCCCACCTATTGGAGTTCGAGATCACCGAAAGCGTTACCCTGGAGGGGGAGGACCACGCACTGGACGGGCTGCGCGACCTCAAGGCGCTGGGGGTTCAGCTCTCCATCGACGACTTCGGCACCGGCTACTCCTCCCTCAGCTACCTCAAGAAGTACCCCGTCGACACCCTCAAGATCGACAAATCCTTCATGGACGACATCCCCCAAGACCCGGAACGCTGCGCCCTCGCCCGCGCCATCATCCAGCTCGCCCACTCCCTCGGCTACGAAGTGGTCGCCGAAGGGGTCGAGACCGCCGAACAACTGGCCTTTCTGCGACGGGAGGGATGCTTCGCGATCCAGGGCTTCCTCCTCAGCCCGGCACTCAAAGAAGACGAATTCGGACGCTTCCTCGCCGGCTATGCCCCCTCCCCGGAGTACCCGCTCAAGGTGGCCCAGGGCGAGGCGATCCATTGAGGCGAACCCCCGCCGCCGATGCCACCCCAGCCCGACCCAAAACCCTCGCCCCGTCGGAGCGGCTTGTACCCGCCAAAGCCAAACCCCGATCAGCGCCGCCCCATCACGAACTCAACACCCCCCATTCCAGGACGCCCCCATAGCTTCGGGTGCGTTAGGCGCGCATCTTACCCAGCCAGGTCATGCCGACAAGCTCTTCGCGCGCCGTAGCGCACCATCGCCCGAGCTGGATTCGAATCCATGGTGCGTTACGCCCCGCGCGGGGTTTCGTGCAAGACTCAAGGTCCGTGCCGGCGCGCCTAACGCACCCTACGCGGTATGCGGGTATTTTAGAGGTCCAGCTCAATCCCATCCTGAATCTCTAGATTTGGCAAAAGAAAGTTGATGAGATCCTGCGTGTGCGGCATCTCTGGGGCTAGATGCGCTTTCCTGATCTATTTTCTGCTATAGCCCGTCAACTCCGCATAACCCCGTCCCAGCACTCGGCCTTGGGGGCCGCTGATCTCCACCGCCCCCTCCCAATAGCGCACCGACTGGTCCACTTCCTGTTGCGGCAGCAGGGCGCGGAGGGTGAGCGGCTGCTCCAGCTGTCGAACCTGCATCCGCCAGCGGATGGGGTAGCGCCCGCCCGCCGGGCTTTGCCAGTATTCGAGGGGTTGGAGGGTCACATCCTCGGCGGCGAGGCGGGTGACCTCGCCGTCGGGGCCGATCAGGCTGCCGGCGCTGTGGGGGTCGGTGGTCCCGTCCTGCTTGCGCAGGCGGTAGTACATCAGCTCGCGGCCGTCATCGAATTGCAGCGAGAACCAGTCCCAGCCGGCCTGATCCGCGCCCAGGGCCGAGGTGGACCACTCCCGGTCCAGCCAGGCCTGCCCCTGCACCGGGATCGACTCGCCGCCCAGACGCAGCCGGCCCGCGGCGGCGAGGCGGGGGATGGAATAATAATAGGAGGCGTTGCCCGGTTCGGCGCTCTTTTGCGACAGGCCGTTGTCGCCCTGGAGCACCGGGGCCTTCTCGGGGTTCAGGGTCAGTGCCAGCTCGGCGTCCTCCATGGCCGCGCGAATCCGCCAGGCGCCGTCTTCCAGGCGGATCTCCCAGTCCTTCAGCCAGATGCGCAGCGGGTCTTGCGCTGCGCCGGCCAAGCCGAGGGCGCCCCGGGCGAACTGCTCGTCCGCATGGAAGCGCCCGCCGGGTACGTCGGTCACCGCGAAGTGGCCCATCCAGAGGTGTTGGGCAGCCCAGCGGGAGGGGCGTTGCGGGGCGTCGGGGGTCAGGGCGATGCGGAACAGCGTGAGCTGAAAGCCGTAGCGCCCGCCCTTCGGTCCTTCGAGATTGCCGGTGAAGTACCACCACTCGTTGCGATAGGCGGGGTGGGGGCCGTGGTCTTCGGGGAACCGGAATGCTCGCGGCCGATCCGCCCGCGCAAACCCCTCCGCCGCCGCTCCGCCCAGCGCCGCGCCCACGTCGATGCCGTCCTCCGGCGGCGGCTCGGGCGTGCAGGCGGCCAAGAGCAGGGCGAGGGCGATATAACGCAAAGGGCGCAAAGGAGGCGCAAACAGGGCGTTGAGCGATTCGCGTCTATTCGTGTCCATTCGCGGTTCAACCGCCCTCCATACCTGGTTCAGAATCACCCGCATCGCCATCACTCCTCCCTTAAAGCCGCGGCGATGGGCGCGCGGCCCATGCGCCAGGCGGGGTAGAGGCCGGCGAGCAGGGCGGCGGCGATGGCCAGCAGCAGGGCCTCGGCCAGGGTCCCCGGCGGGATCAGGGCGTCCATGGACCAGCCGAAGGAGCGGCGGTTGATCACCTCGATCAGCAGCCAGGCCATGGCCAGCCCCAGGGGCAGGGCGAGCAGGCCGGCGAGGGCGCCCATCAACCCGGTCTGGAGCGCGGTGAGGCCGAACAGGCCGCGCGGGGTGAGGCCGGTGGCGCGCAGCACCGCGTGTTCCCGGGCCCGCTCCAGTTGCAGCGCCAGCAGGGCCGAGAGTACGCCGATGAAGGCCACGCCCACCACCAGCAGGCGCAGCACATGGGTGATGGCGAAGGTGCGGTCGAAGATCTCCAGCGAACGGGCGCGGATCTCGCCGGTGGCCTGCACCAGCACCTCGCCGTGGCCGGCCAGGGCGCCGCGCACCGCTTGCTTCACCTGGTCCGGGTCCGCGTCCGGTTGCAGATAGAGGCCATAGGTGGAGACCGCCGGGTCGTCCCACAGCTCGCGGTAGCGGCCGCGCTCCATCACCGCCATGCCGCGCACCGCCGAGTAGTCGTAGAAGATGCCCGCCACCGGGAAACGGCGCGGGCCTGCCGGGGTGTTCAGCAGGAGTTCATCGCCCAGGCCGAGCCCGCGATGGAAGGCCAGCGGCTCGGAGATCAGCACCGCCTCGCCGGCCTTCACCCGCGGCCAGGCGCTGGCAGGGTCGCCGGTCTTGAGCTCGAAGCCGCGCGGGCTCTGGCTGGCCAGGCCCAGGGCCAGCAGGTCGATGGGACCCCGGGGGGTATCCGCCTCCACCCGCCGACCGCTGCTGCGCTCGCGGATCCCGGGCACGCCGTCCAGGCGCTCGGCCACGCCCGGCGGCAGGGCGTCGGCCCCCTCGGGGGCGGAGACATAGAGGTCGCTGCGCAGGGTCTGCCCCAGCCAGCGGTCCACGGTCCCGCGAAAGCTCTCCACCATCACCCCCACGCCCACGGTGGCCGACACCGCCACCATCAGCGCCGCCACCGCCATGCCCGAACGGCTCACCGAGGCAGCCAGGCCGCGGGCCGCCAATCGACCCGGCGGGCCGAACAGCCGCCCCAGGGGTCCCGCCAGTCGGTTCGGCAGCCCCTGCACCGCCAGCGGGGCCAACAGGCTGGCCCCCAGGATCAGCGCCAGAAGGGCCGCGAAGCCCAGCACCAGATGATCCGCCGGGCCGAGCCCGATCAGCATCGGGGCCAGGGTCAGCAGCCCCAGCCCCCAAAGGGCCAGCGGCTGCACCAGCCGCCGGGCGCGGCCCTCGTCCGCCGAGCGGCGGCGGGCGGCGAGCAGGGAGGCCCCCGCGGCCTGTCGCGCCGGCGCCCAGGCCGCCGCCAGACTGACCCCCAGCCCGAGCAGCGCCCCCTTGGCGAAGGAGAGGGTTGCGGGGGTCAGGCCGGTGACGGTGACCAGAAAATAGTGGTCGTTGAGGGCGCGGGTCACCAGCCCCAGCAGGGCGTTGCCCAGGGCCCAGCCGGCGGCCAGCCCGAGCAGGGCGCCGAGGGCCCCCAGCAGCGCCGCCTCGGCCAGCACCAGCCGGAACAGCCCGCGCGGCGTGACCCCCACCAGCCGCAGGGTGGCCAGTCGCGGTCGCCGCCGCACCACCGAAAAGGCGAGGGTGTTGTAGATCAGAAAGCTGCCCACCACCAAGGCCAGCAGGCTCATGGCGGTGAGGTTCAGGTGGAAGGCGTTGGCCAGCTCCAGCGCCGCGTCGCCCCGCTCCTCGGCGGCCTCCAGACGCACCCCGGGCGGCAGCCGCCGGGCCAGTTCCTCGGCCTGTCCGGGCTCCAGCACCAGATCGATGCGGTCCAGACGACCCAGCTTGTCGAGCACCTCCTGGGCGGTGGCGATGTCCGCCAGCAGCAGACCGTCCAGGCCCGGATCACCCGCCAGCAGCGCCACCGGGGTGAGCGGGATCGTGCGACCGGCGGCTTGGGCGGCGAGCGGTCGGTCCACGGCCGCGTTCAGACTCGCCGCGGTATCGACGCTCAGGGCCACCGCCCCGGGCTCGGTGAGCAGCCGGGTCAGGGCCTCGCCCTCCAGCCCCTCCAGGTGGCCGCGCACGCCGTTTTCGGCGAAGGGGGCCACGCCGAGCAGGCGCAGGGTCAGCCCCTGCACGGTCACCACCCCTTCAACCGTCGGGGCCGCGACATCCAGGTCCGGGTCCAGCGCCAGCTGGGTATAGAGCCCCTCGTCCAGGCCTTGGCCGCCGGCCTGAATGCGATGGGTGGCCTGTCCGGTGAGGCTCTCCATGGACAGCGCGAAGGCCCGGCGGGCGCTCTCGTTGGCCAGGTCCACCGCCACCACCACCGCCACGCCCAGCGCCACCCCGAGCAGCGACAGCAATGCCTGCCAGCGGTGGTGCAGCAGCTCGCGGCCGCTCATGCGCCACAGCAGGCTCACCACTCGGCCCCGCCGCCCTGGGTCAGGCGTCCGTCCTCCAGGCTCAGCACCCGCTCGCAATAGCCGCTCACCGCCCGGGAGTGGGTGACGATCACCAGCGTGGTCCCCTGTTCCCGGGTCAGCGCGGCCAGCAGGTCGAGCACCGCCCGGCCGTGGCGGGCGTCCAGGTTGCCGGTGGGCTCGTCCGCCAGCACCAGCGCCGGCCGATGCGCCAGCGCCCGGGCCAGCGCCACCCGCTGCTGCTCGCCGCCCGAGAGCACGTCCGGAAAGGCGTCGCCGCGGTCGGCGAGCCCCACCTGCTCCAACAGCGCATCCGCCGGGTCCAGCGCCTGGCCGAGAAGCTCCAGCGGCAGCGCCACGTTCTCGCGCACGGTCAGGGTGGGGATCAGGTTGAAGAACTGGTACACGAAGCCGATGCGCCGGCGGCGGAACAGGGTGCGCCGGTGCTCCGAGAGGCCGGCCAGGTCGGTGGCCTCCACCAGTACCCGGCCCTGGTCCGGGCGGTCGATGCCGCCGAGCAGATTCAACAGCGTGGACTTGCCCGACCCGCTGGCCCCGAGCAGCGCCAGCCGCTCGCCGGCGGCGATCTCCAGATCGACCTTGTCCAGCACCCGATGCTCCCGCCCGCCTTCGTGAAAATGGCGGCTGACGGATTCGAGGGCGGCGATGGGGTTGGGCATGGGGCGGGGCCTCCTCTCGATCTATGGCGAGCAGCGGGGATGACGGTTGAGTTCTTTACTGTGAAACATCGCGCAGCGATTCCTTATTCCCCCTCTCCCTCTGGAAGAGGGCCGGGGTGAGGGAACGATCACGGCGTTGCGCCACCTATGTTTCATCATCCGGGGTGGCGCAACGCCATGATCGTTAGCCGAAAAAGCGTTATTTGCCACAGAGACACAGAGTACACGGAGAATATTCGGTAAGTAACCGCCTCCGCCTTGGCGGTTACCCCAGACGGTTACACGACTCCTTGTTTTATCTTAGTGAACTCTGTGCCTCTGTGGCTTCAACTGGCGAATTTAGGATGAATGTTCAGTTCAAGCCTTTCCCAGGCTGCGCAAATCATTCGGGGTATCGATATCCAGCAGGATGCCGGGACCCTCGCATTGGATCAGTGTCAGGGTTTCGGCATGACGCTTCAAGAGCGGGCCGGCCCCCCGGTCGCCATCAAATGCCAGAAGATCCTCCCGAAACCGCCTGGCGATGCCGACCGGATGGCCGCGTCGACCCTGGTAGCTCGGCGCAACCAGATCCCTTCCGGCCACCAGCGCCTGATGCTCGCCGGCATGTCCCCCAGTGCGATCAACCAACCTTCCGCCTCTAAAGAGACCACGGCGGGGAAGAGCTCTCCGGCGCCATTCCTCGATAGATTCACGGAACAGCACCTCATCTACGGTAGATGGACAACTCATCCGCCTCCCGCGCCGTGTCGACATCCGGCATCGAAGGGACCGATTCGATTTGTTCAGTCACATAGTCAGCCGGCAAGCCATGTTCCTCCGCTCCCACGCGCACATGCTCCTTGTACCAGTGGTAGGGAACCAAGTCAGGATCGATGTCGGTGGCGTAGTAGGTGAAGGCGCGGATCCTCTCGCCGTTGGCCAGCTCCACCTCCACGTCCTTCTGCTGATAGCCGTACCCCAGCCCCTCGCATTGGTCCAGGTAGCCCTTCTCCTGCTCGGCGATCTCCCAGATCACGCCGATGACGAAATCCGCTGGGTTGCCGGTGTTGTGGGCGTCGCACTTCGCGGAACCGTCGACTCGGCTGTGTTTGTGGAATCGGAGTCGATGGCCGCGCAGCATGGCCGTATCCAGCTTTTTCGCCGAGGGTACTCGACGGCTGATGCGCAGGAGGGACATGTTGGAGCCGTAGGAGAAGTAGAGCATGGGCATATCTTATCAAGAGGGTATCACTGACTTGCTGCTGGAATACAGGGTCAGGAGAGGCTGTGCTGTTATCGAGGCGGCTCGGGGATGGAGCACACGCCTTGGCGTATACAATGTCATTAAGTTAGCGGTACGCCAGGTTCCCGCCCTTGATGCGCCTTACTCCGGAGCAGGCCGGAAATCGTCGGATCGGCATAGGATGTGCCGAATAAAAGGCGTTGTCGCTCGCTCGACGGCACATCCTATGCAGAACCAAAAACGGTGGGCGTACCCTCGAAATGAGGCGCATCATTCCCGGAAAATGCCACGATGGCTTATCTTAAATGACATTGAAAGCGTGTACGCCATCCCCGAACCGGGGCGATATCAGGCTTCCCACCACCAAGATCATCGCCGTAATTTTTGTTACTTCATGGAGCTGTGGGAGGAGTCAGGTTCTTCGACATTACACCCGTCGTCCCAGTGCAGGCCGCGATGCAACCAGTAGCCCCCCACGGCCGCCAGCAAAAGTGGCGCCATGAACTGGCCGTAGGAGACGAAGCGAAAGCCAGGCTGAACCTCGACGAAGACGTTGTAGCCCACCCACCCGAGCATTCCGAGACCGATCAGCATGGCCGTCAGTGCACCGACAATGATCAGGCGTTTTTGCATTGCATGTTCTCCAGTACAGTTTTCGATGGGATTGAGCGGGAGCATCAGGCCCGCGGCGGGGACGGTTCAGGAAACCCCCCTGGGCCATATAAAATAGGGACCATAACGCTTGGAAAAGGCCGCCTTGCCGCCGACCTCTTTGCCCCTGGCGGTCAGGGCGAGCTTTCGATCCTTGCCCCGGGTCAGGTATTCATCCTTGATCAGAAGCTCGTAAAAGTCGTCCAGGGGCAGCTTCATGCGCTCCGCGATCACCCAGTCCGGCAGCATTTCGTCGGCTGGGCGCTTGATTGGCTTCGATTTATATGGGGTCGGCGCTGCTTCGCGACTATCGCCAATAATTCGGTACACATCGTCGTGTAACGCCTTGAACATCTCCGGCTCTTCGTCACGCACCACCAGAAATCCCATGTCGTAACGATCCCGGGTATCGAATCGATACGGCCCCTTGGAGGTTACGAAGATCTCCCGCTCATTGGCGCAGCAGCGCATGTGCATGTTGGGGCAACGTCGGGTGCGCACATGGTGTTGCGACTTGAGCCACGCCACCTCCCGCTCTTCCAGTCGTCCATGGCTGTAGACGAACAGCACATCCAGCCTGGTTCGGTGGCTGATATCCAGCGCCTCGATCAGCATTGGATGCAGCTTGAGGAAAGGCAGCAGAAAGACCAGCCGCTCCTCGGCCTGATCGATCACTCTACGGTAGGTCTTGTTGGTAGCAAAGGTGTTGATGAAGTGCGCCATATGCGAGCCGTCGTCATTCCGTGACTAGAGTCGGAGAGGATCCCCTTGAGCCTGAGCCGGATATTGTCGCTGATCTCCCAAGCGGAAGAAAGCCGTTGTAACGAATCATGTAACCGTGTGTAATATTGGTTTTGTCGAGGCCAGCCATGGGCTTCTCTCCCGTGCGTTTGTACGAAGATTGGTAGCCGTCGAATCTTTCGGGCAAGAATCGGCTTCTTACCCATGGGGGGAACCTCAAAATCCTCAGCAACAGTTTATCACAGGTTTGGCGTGATACAGGTCGGAGTCGCTGTTGACCTGGGGCAGGCAACATTGTATTATCAATAATGCGTTAATAATCCACTAAAGCCGAGGCGCAAAAACGCTTCGTCGTCGGGCCGCCGCCATGACCAGCTATCGATTCGCCCTCGCCTTTATCCTGCTTCAGTTGGCGGTTTCGCCGGCGTGGGCGGAATGCAATCAGGCGGATCAGGGCTATTACGATCCCCTCTTCGAGATGTCCCTGGAAGAGCTGGCCTCGCTGCCGATCAACGTCGCCTCCAAGACCCCGGAAGTGGTGGCGCAGGCGCCCTCGTCGGTGACGGTCTTCACCCGCCGCGAGATCCAGGCGCTGGGTGTCGACACCGTTGAAGCCCTGCTCAACTTCGTGCCCGGCTTCATTACCGCCCGCGAGGCGGTGTTCGGTGACGGCGGCATGGTCGCGGCGCGCGGCCGCACCACCCCCCAGGCCTCCTATAACATCCTCTTTCTGCGCAATGGTCAGCGCCTCAACAACGACCGCAGCGGCGGCGCGATGACCGTGCATCGCATGATTCCGATTCACGACGTGAAGAGGGTGGAGGTGATCCGCGGGCCCGGCTCGGCGCTGTACGGCACCAACGCCTTTTCCGGCGTGGTCAATATCGTCACCCTGGATGACGATAACCGGATCCACGGCGGCATCACCAGCCTGGGCGGTCGCGAGGCCTACGCCAACCTCTCCCGGGGCGGCCGCGACTGGGGCGTCAACCTCTCCTCGCGCTGGTTCAGGGACGACGGCCAGAGTTACCCCGGCGCCTTCCATTCCGAACGGCGGCAGATTCGCGACCCCCGTTCGGGCAAGGATTTTTTCGCCAGCCTCTGTCGCGATGGGCTGAATCTGACCTTTCAGCACACCCAGCGCAGGCAAGACGATTTCTATGTCATGCGGGCGGCGCTTGGCGAATTCACGGAATTCGAAGACAATAGTCTGCGTCTGGAATACCGGCTGGTGCATGAGATCTCCCGCGAATTGACCCTATTCGCCGGCTATCGACTCCAGCAGGGAACGGAGATTGAAACGCTCTTCACCTCCGAAGAGATGCTGGCGCTGCCGCCGGAGATCAATCCCCAGCGAGCCGCCTTTCCCTTGCTGCACGAGATCAGCACACGGGAAGAGGAGTGGGGCCTGGGGCTGGAGGGCTATTTTCGTATCGGTCATCGGCACGAGCTCTCCGCCGGCATCGATTGGCGACGACCGGACAATGTGGAAGAGAGGGACGCCTACAACTACGAACACACGGGCAGGTTCGATTCTCGCTTAGGGGTGATCGACTATCCGATCCAGTATGTGGGTGACCAGCAGCGCAGCCGACCGATCTCCGCGGAGATCCCGCGGGAGATCTTCAGCGCCTACCTGCAAGATCAGATCGCGTTCGACGAGCGGTGGTCGGCTACCCTCGGCGCCCGTTACGACCGCTATTCGGATTTCGGTGACCACCTGAGCCCGCGCCTCGCGCTGATCTACAGCGCCGACTCGGACGACACCTTCAAGCTCCTCTACGGCGAGGCATTTCGCGCCCCCTCCATTCGCCAGATCAGCGGCTTGAACGTGGGGAACCGCTCGCTGGAGCCGGAGATTTCAAGGACCCTGGAGGCCGCCTGGCTGCGTCAATCCCGCCATTTTAACACCACCCTGACCTGGTTCTTCAGCCGAAACTCCGACATGATCGCCCTCTATCCCCGCACCGACGGCATATCGGGCAACCGCTTCGGCAACAGCCCGGATAACCTGGACGTCGCCGGCTGGGAGTTGGAGGTCGCCGCCGAACCCATGGAGGGGGTATGGCTGCGGGCCGGCTACAGTTACCTCTACAAGGCCGAGCAAGACCCCCAGCGTTTTCCCACCCACAGCGGGTCGCTGATCGTCAACTACCGCAGCGGTGACTGGAACCTCAACCTGAGCGGCCATTATCGCGGCAAGGTTGAGCATGAGTACCTCGGCGAGTCGCTCTGGCTGGATGACTACTGGCATCTCAATACCTCGCTGCGCTACCAGCTGACGGAGCGATTGACCCTCTCGGCAACCCTGCGCAATCTCCTGGACGAGGCGTATGGCAGCCCGATGCGCAACTTTCCGCAACCGGATGGCCTGCCCGTCCGGGGCAGGATGCTTGCCCTGGAAGTGGATTACGCCTTCGGGCGTTGAGGGGGCTTGCCCGGGAAGAATCGCCCTGGTCGGGAGGGGGAGGCTTTACCGTGAATCTATCGAGGAGTGGCAGTCCTTGAAGGACTGCCACTCCTTGGGTCCAGTCACTTTTCGGGGGGTGGCGGGTCACTCCATGACCGTTAGCCGGGCCGGTTCTACCCCGGCTCGCCTAAGGCTCAACCTCCCCATCTCCGCGAGACGATGGCGCGGCGGCTTGTTTGCCGCACCAAGCGGCAATTTACCGCCCCGCCTACATCGGGTATCCTAACGCCCTTTTCCCCAACGACATTTCCGAACCACGATGTACGAGACCTACCAGCCTGACCGGATCGAGCAGGAGGCCCGAGATTACTGGGCCGAGCAGCGCAGCTTCAACGTCACCGAGGATCCCGAGAAGGGCAAGTTCTACTGCCTCTCCATGTTTCCCTACCCCAGCGGCAAGCTGCACATGGGGCATGTGCGCAACTACACCATCGGCGACGTGATCGCCAGATTCCAGCGGATGCTCGGCAAGAACGTGCTGCAACCCATGGGCTGGGACGCCTTCGGCCTGCCGGCGGAGGGGGCGGCGATCAAGAACAAGATGGCCCCGGCCAAGTGGACCTACTCCAATATCGACTACATGAAGGGGCAGCTCAAGCGCCTCGGCTTCGGTTACGACTGGGAGCGGGAGCTGGCCACCTGCACCCCCGAATACTACAAGTGGGAGCAGTGGTTCTTCACCGAGCTGTTCCGCCGCGGGCTGGTCTACAACAAGAACTCGGTAGTCAACTGGGATCCGGTGGACCAAACGGTGCTGGCCAACGAGCAGGTGATCGATGGTCGCGGCTGGCGCTCCGGGGCGCTGGTGGAGCGGCGCGAGATCCCCCAATGGTTCCTTCGCATCACCGACTACGCCGATGAGTTGCTCGCCGACCTGGAAAAGCTCGACGGCTGGCCCGAGATGGTGCGCACCATGCAGCGCAACTGGATCGGCAAGAGCCACGGCGTGCGCTTCGCCTTTCCTTATACGCTCCCCTCTCCCCCATCATCTGATCAAGCCAGAGGGGCCGGGGGTGGGGGCGACGCGTCGCAGGAGTCCGAACAAGGCCTCCTCTGGGTCTACACCACCCGCGCCGACACCATCATGGGCGTCACCTTCTGCGCGGTGGCGGCGGAGCACCCATTGGCGGAACACGCCGCCAGGGACAAGCCCGAGCTGACCGCCTTCATCGAAGAGTGCAGGCAGAGCGGGGGCGTCGCCGAGGCCGATCTGGCCACCATGGAGAAAAAGGGGATGGATACCGGCATCACCGTCGCCCATCCCCTCACCGGCGAGCCGGTGCCGGTGTGGGTCGGCAACTACGTCCTCTCCGGATACGGCGAAGGGGCGGTGATGGCGGTGCCAGCCCATGACGAACGGGACTTCCATTTCGCCAAGACCTATGGCCTGGCGATCCGACAGGTGATCCAGGTCGAAGGTGAAACCTTCTCTACCGACGCCTGGCAGGAGTGGTACGCCGACAAGGAGCGGGGCGTGTGCGTCCACTCCGGCAAATTCGACGGCATGGACTACAAGACGGCGGTGGACGCCATCGCCGAAGATCTTTCCCAAAAAGATCTGGGCGAGAAACAGACCCAGTACCGCCTGCGCGACTGGGGCGTCTCCCGTCAGCGCTACTGGGGCACCCCCATCCCCATGGTCCACTGCGAGACCTGCGGTACCGTGCCGGTTCCCCTCAAGGACCTGCCGGTGCTGCTGCCCGAGAACGTCGAGTTCGACGATACCGGCGGCTCGCCGATCAAGAAGATGCCCGACTGGTACAACACCACCTGCCCGATGTGCGACCAGCCGGCGGTGCGCGAGACCGACACCTTCGATACCTTCATGGAGTCCTCCTGGTACTACGCCCGCTACACCTGCGCCGATAACAGTGAGGCGATGCTGGACGAGCGCGCCAACTACTGGCTGCCGGTGGATCACTACATCGGCGGCGTCGAGCACGCCATCCTGCACCTGCTCTATGCCCGCTTCTTTCACAAGCTGATGCGCGACGACGGCCTGATCGACAAGGGCATCGCCGAGCCCTTCACCAACCTGCTCACCCAGGGCATGGTGGTGGCCGAGACCTATTTCAGAGAGGAAGCCAACGGCAAGAAACACTGGTTCAATCCCGCGGAAGTGGAGGTGGAGCGGGACGACAAGGGCCGCGTCACCGCCGCCAAACTGAGCGAGGATAATCAACCCGTTCAGTCCGGCGGCATCGAGAAGATGTCCAAATCCAAGAACAACGGCGTCGATCCCCAGACCATGGTGGACAAGTTCGGCGCGGATACGGTGCGCCTCTACACCATGTTCACCTCGCCGCCGGACCAATCCCTGGAGTGGTCCGACGAAGGGGTGGAGGGCTCCTTCCGCTTCGTGCGCCGGCTGTGGAACCTGGCGGCCAACCATGCCGACGCAATCCGCGACGCCAGCGACACTCTCCCCGAACTCGGCGAGGCCCAGCAGGCGGCGCGGCTGGAGATCCACTCCAACCTGAAAAAGGCGTTGTTCGACTACGACCGCCACCAGTTCAATACCGTGATCTCCGCCTGTATGTCCATGGTCAACGCCATGTACAAGCTGGAAGCGTCCGCCGCCGATCACGCAGTGCTGCGCGAGGGCATTAGCATAGTACTGCGCCTGCTAGGCCCCATCGCCCCCCACGTCACCCACTACCTGTGGCGGGAGCTGGGCTATGGCGACGACCTGCTGCACGCCCAATGGCCTCAGGTGGACGAAAGCGCCCTGGTCCAGGACTCTATTCAATTCGTCGTCCAGGTCAACGGCAAGGTGCGGGCCAAGATCCAGGTCCCCGCCGATGCGCCAAAGGAGGCCATCGAACAGACCGCCCTAGCCAACGACAACGTCCAGAGGTTCATCGGCGACGCCACCGTACGCAAGGTGATCGTGGTGCCGGGCAAGCTGGTGAGTGTGGTGGCCAAGTAACCTTGTCGCCGAAATTGTTTTAACCGCAGATTGCGCAGATGAACGCAGATTTCTGCTGGTTTTGCTGGTTCCCAAGCGCCGCTTGGGAACCCGGTCTTGGATGCGCCGCATCCAAACGGACCGCGGCGCGGTCAAGAGGCATTCCTGCCTGCGGCGCACGGGAACGAGAGGAAAAGAGGCATATCTCTCACGGAGGCGCGGAGATTATGGAGGATGGCTTCTCCGTGCGCTCCGTAGCGCCGTGAGAGATTCAGCTGGTCGTTCAATAAAGCGAGAAGAGTAATGAGACACCCCGCGCAACTACACCTGTCACGACTGGCACTGCTGACCGTGCTGGTGATGATGCTCACCGCCTGCGGTTTCCAATTGCGAGGCTCCGTGGAACTCCCCGCCCACCTCTCGCCCATGCAGCTGGACGGCCTCAAACCCCACGAGCCGTTAAGGGAAGAACTGGCCGGCCTGCTCGCCAACGGCGGCGTAATCATGACCGACAACGATAAAAAGGCCGCCTCCCGCCTGCGCATCCTCGGCCACCACAACCGCCGCCGCGTGCTCTCGGTGGACAATCGCGGCAGAGCCGCCGAGTATCTGCTGCAAGAGGAGATCCGCTTCACCCTGCTCGATGCCGCCGGCAAGGCGATCATCCCGGAGCAGACACTCACCGTCGAACGCAGCTACGTCCACTCCGTCAACCAGGTTCTGGGCAAGCAGAACGAGCAGGCGATGCTGCGCGAAGAGATGCGTCGTGATCTCGCCGGGCGCATCATCACCCGCCTGCGCGCCCTTGCGATTTCCCATCCCTGAACTGTCTTTCGATAGAAGAGAAGAATGCTCACCGTGGACAACATAAACCCCGCTACATGCGCCTTATTCAAGGTGGTAACAATCATGGTCGAAACACTTGTCTATACGTGTAAATAGCTTTTATAGGTGGTAAAGATGAGTTTACGTGAAAAGCTGCAAAATACCCAAAGAAACAGACCACCTCCCATTAATTGGGAACATCAAAAAAAACTGTGGGTCGAGGCTGTAGAGAGCCTCTACGTTACAGTTACCCAGGATTGGTTTGGCGACCTGATACGGGATGGCCTGCTGAAAATGGACCTTGCGCCCTTGGTAATAGTAGAAGAGCACATTGGTACATACCAAATCGATAAGCTGGAGTTGCGTGCAAATGAGGCCTGTGTTGTGTTTGAACCGGTTGGCCGAAATATCGTCGGCGGCGATGGCAGAGTCGATTTGTACTTGAAAGGCGAATATGCAAAAGGCTGTATGTTGATCCTTGTTATGGAAGATGCGCGCAGGGAGTGGCATTTGATTGACCGGACAAACAAACGCGAGCGCTCCTTATTGACCAAAGAGTCACTGGAAGGGCTACTGGAAGAATGGCTGCCCTGATTGAGTACAAAAAATTTACCCCTGCCATTGGTTCGACAGCATTGCTGAGAGCCTATGAGTTGTACATGATTCAAGTGGATTTGGCGACCCATGCCAAGGATCGGGCGCTGGATGACAAAAGTAATCGATACCTGCTGAAGCTTGGATTGGATATCGCGGGTAAGCCGCGGGGCAGTAGACGAGAGGATCTGATCCAGGATTACTTTGATGGAATGCAGAGGATTATAATGGATAATGCTGTACTCAATCTGGTAGCCGTATTTGAAAAAGAGGTACACGCATTGGCAACTCAGGCAAGTGGGCGGGCAAAGCAGGTGGTCGGCCGTCATTACGATAGCAACCAGCCTTATGCGGCAAGCATCGAGAATTTTGTAAAAAACGCCAACGAAGACATTAATAACCTCAAAGGTTTTTGTGAGATTGCTGATGCCTGCATGTCACGATCACTATCTTCGGATTTGAACGAAATTATCAACTATCGTAATCGTCTCGCGCATGGCAAACGATTTGGAAAGGAGATTGGAAAATCCGTTCAGGAAGTTCTGGAGACACTTGATCAGGCCTTGGCGACGATTCGCGGGAACAATACATGTTATCCACGCGGTTAAGCCTCAGTAAGCATTCAGGAGCTACCCAAGCCAATGCGCCTGCGCTTTGACCAACTCCCCCAGCAACTGCAAAAGGGCCTGCTCCCTTGCTATCTCCTGAGCGGCGATGAGCCGTTGCAGATGGGCGAGGCGGCGGATGCGATTCGCGCCGCTGCTCGTGATGCCGACTACGCCACCCGCACCGTGTTCGAGGTGGACGCCCACTTCAAGTGGGGCGAGCTGATGGCGGAGGCGGACAGCCTATCCCTCTTCTCCGACAAGAAAGTGATCGACCTGCGCATCCCCTCCGGCAAAACGGGTACGGAGGGCGGCAAGAACCTAGTCGCCTACGCCGAACGCCCGCCACCGGATACCCTGCTGCTGATCACCATGCCCAAGATGGACCGCGCCCAGCAGTCGACCAAGTGGGTCAAGGCGCTGGACAAGCTGGGGGCGTTGATTCAGATCTGGCCCATCGAGGGCCGCAACCTGCTGCAATGGCTCGACCAACGCATGCGCTCCCGCGGCCTGATGCCGGAACGGGAGGTGATCGCCATGCTCGCCGAGCGGGTCGAGGGCAACCTCCTTGCCGCCGCCCAGGAGATCGACAAGCTGTTGCTGCTGCAAGGCCCGGGCCCCGTCAGCGCCGAACAACTGCTGGAGGCGAGCGCCGACAGCGCCCGCTTCGATGTCTACAAGCTGGTCGACGCCGCCCTCGCCGGCAACACCGCCCGCTGCATCCGTATCCTGCAAGGACTGCGCGCCGAAGGGATCGCCGAACCGGTGGTACTCTGGGCACTGGCCCGGGAGATCCGCATGCTCGCCTCCATTCGCGGCGAGATCGACGCCGGCCGCTCGGCCCAGCAGGTCCTCGCCAACCGCCGCGACGTCTGGGACAAACGCCGCCCCCTCGTCGCCCGCGGCCTCTCCCGCCTCAACCTCGCCACCCTCCAGCAACTCCTCCAGAGCTGCGCCCTCGCCGACCGCGCCATCAAGGGGCGCGCCATGGACAACCCCTGGCTGCTGTTCGAAAAGATGCTGGTTGCCCTCTCCGCGCCATGAATACCCCAAATCGAAATAGCCGGAGCGCGCGGCTCGACGCGCCCCTGTGAACTACGAAACGCGCGAATTGCGCGAAAGTATTGAACGCCGATTTCCTGGTACCCAGGCTGTGCCTGGATGCCCCGTCCTGGCGGCTCCGCCGCCGGTTCTGATTTTGCGGAATTTCCGGCCGCGGGGCGGGGGCTGCAAGCCCCGTCCGGCAGGTCGACGGCACGATGACCAAGGGCCGAGGGGATTGTCCTGCCGTGCATACGGGGCGGAAACCGGCGTATCCGAGTACAAGAGTTTGCGTCACTCGCCTATCTTTGATCAGATAGATCGCCGACCGGGATAAGGACCTCGTTGCGCCGCAGGAACCAGGGGGTGATCGGGGGGTTGTAGCGCGCCCAGACCGGTTTGCCGGTGATGGTAAAACCCCGTGCCTCGATCCATGCCTCCAGCGCCTTCTTGTTTTCCTGATAACCTTGTGCGCTCCAAAAGCCGGAATATCGCACCGCGGCCATGTTGCGCGGCGGGATCTGGCGCAAGGTCACATCGGGGTCCTTGGGTTCCGGGATGGTTTCGAACGTGAAGGATTTCGGCATCATGAAACTGACCGCCCATCGCTCATCGACCTGCCGCTGGCCCACAGGCGCGGTCATGTCGATTTTCTCGCTCGGGGCGGTCTGCCCGACGGGCGCGGTCATGGCGATCTCCTGGCGCGAGGTGTTTGCGCCGGATATGTAGTCGAACAACCGGCTGAACGCCTCGCCGCCGGCGCCTTCAAAGTCCCCCTCGACAAGGGTCTCGGCGACAATCTGCGCCTCATACTGGCGAACCTCGAACGAATCCTCCTTGAGGATCACGGTATACTCTGCTTCCTCAGCCGCCATCACGCCCCCTGACCAAGATAGAACCCACACCGCGGCCACAACAAACCGAAATAAATAAGCCATGATCGCATACCAGTTATTGAAAATGAATGAAGTATCTCAACGCCTTGAGCGGCTATCGGCCCGGTTAGAGCCGAACCGCACCATAGCCCCGGGCGGCTGAGCCGCCAAGACGGGCGCCCACGCATAGAATTCGCCGGCGCCTTGTACCACGTCACCTCCCGAGGGGATCGGCGAGAGGCGATCTTCGAGGATGATGAGGAGCGGAAAATTTTTCTCGCCGTTCTGGCGGAGGTGGTGGAGCGGTACAACTGGCACTGTCATGCCTATTGTTTGATGACGAACCACCATCCGCCGGGCGGGTTTTGCAAACCCGCCCGCACCGTTATGCTCGCCTTTGGCTTGACGGCGACATCCGGGATCAGGTGGCGTGATAACGATGAAAACAAAGGGGTTTGAAAGGGGGTCAAACCCGATTGTTTCTATAATCGGCTGAGCGATGATCTCCTCCCCTCGCTCTTGGAGATGTCGGGCGATTGAGTAAGCGACTCACTTTCCCCCGAAACCGATCATCCCCCAGAACCCAAGCTTTGTTGGTTGCACTCCTGATTTCACGAAGCGTTTTATCCGAAACATGATTTTTAAAGAGGGCTTGATACGCCTCTCGGCGCTTGTCATCATTTTGGTCTAGCATGGTATATAGGGGGTGCGCCGTTATCAGAGCGTCAGGAAATCCCAGCGCGTTGCACCGGTAACTCGACCATGGGTACTCCGCGGGATGCTCTACCATACACGCTCGGACCGGGTTGAGCTCCACATAACGATAACAGGTTAAAAGATAGGTTTCGGTATCGAGCAACGCCGCCTTATAGCGCCCCTCCCACAACGTCCCCGTCCTAGTAACCGTTCACACCCCCTTGCGATTCTGAGCCCTCACCCCAGCCCTCTCCCATGGGGAGAGGGAGTTTTCGGTGGGGGTGTGAACGGTTACCCGTCCTACCGTAGCGGTGATTGAAGTAGGGAACATAATAACGCTCAATCCCCTGCATCATGCCACCAACGCCTTTTTCTTGACCATGGCGTAACAAGAAGGTGTGATTCGTCATCAACACATAGGCATGGATATCCACTTGATGTTTTTTTGCCGCAATGTTCAAGCGCTCAAGGTAGTAACTGTAGTCTTCTTCGTCATTGAAAATCGGCTCACGATTGTTGCCTCCCCGGATGACATGCTGAGGTTGCCCCGGGAGAACGAAGCGAGGGCGTCTGGCCATTAGAAGACCTCTGATGTGGCTACCTGCAAAGGGTGAGTTATCTCGCTTTTCATTGAAACAATCGAGTCTGACCCCTGCTGGTTCAGCGGTTCCTGGGGTTTTCTTGAGGGGATAGTTAACCGTGCGTGGAATGAGACTCCGAGGAGTCGGCCTCCTTGGTCCTTGGCGTCTAGCACCTTTCCGGCCGGCGTCGTAGAATCCTTCGTCAGTTCCCCTCGCCTAGCCGCTTCGAATATCTCATGGAGATCCCCCCCATGTTCCCGAGAGATTCGGTCACGGGTCTTGTGCAGATCCTCGATGATCGGGTCGCTCCACATGGCGCTCTCCTCAATTGTGCTCCAGTAACTCAAGCGGCGAACAGATTTTCGGCATCTTGTAGCCCATCCGCCTACATACTTCTTCGATTATCGCCCACTTTTCGGCATTTGCAATGTGCTTGAAGTTCCACGTCAGCAGATAGTCGACCTCGTGGCGTTGGCGGCAGCGATGTGTAAGGCATCCAGGCGGGCTTTTGTCGGAACAGCATCCGCAAGCAGTAGTTCCCGCGCTACTCCTTCGATATCGGGAAACAGTGTCAAGGTTGGAATATCCTCCAGAACCGCCAAGCGCCGTTTCGCTGCCTCCGAATCACCGCTTCGAGCCTCGGCAATAACGAATTCCGATATCCATAGACAGAAATCGGCGCTTCGTTCGGCCCACCAATCCGACGTTGTCTGTTGGTGGGCGGCAACGATGAGATCCCGGCTAGGCCTGCTCGTCAGGTAGCTGACGACGGAAGTCTCGATATAGACGGTTGTTTGCCCCGTATTTGTGTGAAATTATTGAAATCAGGTTTGGTTTACGGAAAACAGGAATCATATACCATTTCAAAAAAATCCATACCTGTTGGCACGGTGTGTCTGCAAGCAATCGAGTCTGACCTTTGGTTGTGTGGGTGTGGTTGTGGTCGTGTTGTTTCGGTTTCATGGCCGCTTGGGTGCGCTATCCACCCCCGACTCGTCACGCCGCTCCGGCGGCGTGACGCATCCACAAGCGCTCCCGCGCTTCGTGGCCGGGTCGCGGTAGGAAGAGGTATTCCCGCCCGAATGTTGCAAGGAAAGACCCCGCCATCCGCTTTTTTCAACCGCTGGCGATAGCGCCGCTGACGAGCGGCGTGGGTATGACGACCTCTTCGGCTGTCCTGATACTTGCGCCCGGCACGCTGCAAAGATTCGCGCCGAGCCGCACTGGAGCACGCCTTGCTACAGTAGATGTTGCCCCGATCACAACGGGTGCAGATCTTGGTGTGTCGCCGACATCGGGCGCAGGTATAGAGGCGGGGGCGGCGGGGTCACGGGCGCGGGCGGCGGGGCAGGTCTTTCAATTTGCGTTTCCTTGTACGGCTGTAAAATTCATCCGAAGGAGGTCTGGAGTATGATTGGGCTATGCGCAAAAAACAAGACCCCGCCATCCCATCCTGATGTCCCGCGGGTGCAGCGCAAGGAACATGGCGTGGTCACGGTAAGCGTGCCGTGGGCGGAACCCTGCACGGGCTCTACTGCGGAGCCATCGGGGTCTCGAATACCGTTCACTCCATGAAGTAACCGAGTGGCGGTCAGTAAAAGTTACTGTGAATCTATCGAGGAGTGGCAGTCCTTGAAGGACTGCCACTCCTTCGGCTGATTCATTTTCCGGGGTGGCGAACCACTCCATGGTCGTTAGCGGAATTCGGCTAACGATTGCGGCGTGGGTGGAGATCCATCTAGGTCATGCGAGCCAATAGCCGCCTCAATCTCGTAACGCCTCGACCGCCTCCCGAGTCAGTCCTGTCAGCGCAACTACCTGCTCAGTCGTCAGTCCCTGTCGCAGAGCGATACGCGCAATATGAAACCGCTCTTCTTGCCTTCCCTCTTGCCTTCCCTCTTGCAGGCCATTCCCCCTGCCCAGTTGGTAGGAGGGTAATTTCTCGATATCGATTTCACGCAGCATTTTTTCCTCTACCTCCTGAAACACCTGCTCCAATCGTCGATTGGTTGAAAGCGTTTCAAGCATTTTGAGATAGTTCCGCAACTTCTCCGGCTGGCGCCCTGTCAATTCGATCAGTCGCCGGATGATTCCCTCGATCACCGCTCGCCCGTCACGGCCCTTGAAGTCACAGAGAATCGCCAGCACCAATGCATCCGGGTTGTCCTCTTGGATGAACCGTTCGCAATCCAGGTCATGCATGTCGATCAAGCGGTAAATATAACGCCATTCGTCCGTCACCACCGCATCGGACATCGTGAGCCGTTCTCTACCGGTATAGATCACATATTGGCGTATCGGTTCATCGGGATAGGCCAACGCAATATCCGTGAAGTACCGCAGCATGCGCAGCGGCATCTCCGGCGCATTGCTGTCTTGAAGCTCAAGATGCAAGAGAAAGCATTCTCCGCCTTCGGTCTCCACGCGCATGACGATGTCGGCGCAACGGGTTTCGATTCGCTGTCGCTCGGTAGGGACCTCTTCCAGTCGAACAATCGGCAGGCCAAGCAGGTAGATCGCCATGTCCTTGACGATCTGGCGGATGAGTCTCTTTGAGATTACGTCCTTGGCGCCCATCGCTGGAGTATATCACGGTGTGGCGGAACACCCGGGACCCGTTTTGTAGAGCGCATTGACAACCTCGTGAGTAGCGAGTTCTCGACTTTTCGACCGCTTTGAACTCGGCATATCCAATGCCGCCAAGCTCGTCAGCCCACGCCGTCACCCGCTCGTCCATCTCATCGTACAGGCCATCAGGGAATGACTCTATCCATTCCTGGCTCCCAACAACAAGCGTAGGTAATTTGGGTACGTTGCTCATGGCGAGTTGCCGTGTCGATGTCTGGATCTCAGTCTACCTGCCAAGATCCTTGAATACAATCACTGACAATACCGGCTAAGGATTGATTTTGTTCTGAAC
>JAABSM010000058.1 GCA_011390365.1 Gammaproteobacteria bacterium | reverse complement strand
GGGCGACAACGTGAAGATGACCGTCAAGCTGATCGCCCCGATCGCCATGGAAGAGGGTCTCCGCTTCGCCATTCGCGAGGGCGGTCGTACCGTCGGCGCTGGCGTGGTCTCGAAGATCATCGAATAACCGATCAGCGCGCAATCGAGCGGCGCGGGCCTGTCTCGTAAGGGGCAGGCCCGTTTCCCGCTGTCGATATCTAAAGATTTCTCCAGGCCAGTAGCTCAATTGGTAGAGCAGCGGTCTCCAAAACCGCAGGTTGGGGGTTCGAGTCCCTCCTGGCCTGCCATATTCAAGGCGCCCGTCTTGGCGGGTGACTAGTGGCAGGTAATGAACGCAAAGGCTGAAAACGAAAGTTCCCCCCTCGATACCGTCAAGCTGTTGGTCGCCGTAGGCGTACTGATAGCCGCGATCTGGGGGTTCTATCATTACGAACACTCCTCTCAGCTGTTGCGGGTAGGGGGCCTCGTGGGGGCCGCCGTCGTTGCCGCCTTGATTGCATTGCAAACCACCGCCGGACGCGGTTTCTGGACCTTCGCCGCCGACTCCCGCACCGAGGTTCGCAAGGTGGTGTGGCCGACGCGTCAGGAGACGATTCAAACCACGTTGCTGGTATTCGGCATGGTGCTGATCATGGCGATCATGTTGTGGCTGGTCGACATGTTGTTGATGTGGATCGTGCGACTGGTAACGGGCTGAACGAGGACGACGCGATGGCATTGCAATGGTATGTGGTACACGCCTACTCGGGTTTCGAATCCCATGTAAAGCGTTCTCTGGAAGAGCGTATTCAACGCGCGGGCGCCGAGGACAAGTTCGGCCAGATCCTGGTACCCACCGAAGAGGTGGTGGAGATGCGCGCCGGTCAACAGCGCAAGTCGGAGCGCAAATTCTTTCCCGGCTACGTGCTGGTACAGATGGAGATGACCGACGAGACTTGGCACCTGGTCAAGGATGTCCCTCGGGTCATGGGCTTTATCGGCGGTCGCGGCGACCGCCCGGCGCCGATCAGCCAACGCGAGGCGGACGCCATACTGCAACGCATCCAGGACGGAACCGAGAAGCCGCGTCCCAAGGTCCTGTTCGAGCCTGGCGAGGTAGTGCGGGTTACCGACGGCCCCTTCAACGACTTCAACGGCGTCGTCGAAGAGGTGGACTACGAAAAAAGCCGCCTCAAGGTATCCGTACTGATCTTCGGTCGTTCCACCCCCGTTGACCTGGAGTTTGGTCAGGTCGAAAAGGGCTGACCCTGAAGAGATTTTGGCGCGACGTCGCCGACGTCGCGAATTCGAAAACCGGGGAGCAGCGGTAACCATCCCGACTGCGCTGGCACCCGAAGAGAGGTAACTCATGGCAAAGAAGATCGAAGCTTACATCAAGCTTCAGGTTCCCGCCGGTCAGGCGAACCCGAGTCCCCCCGTCGGTCCCGCGCTGGGTCAGAAGGGCGTCAATATCATGGAGTTCTGCAAGGCCTTCAATGCGTCAACCCAGAACCTGGAACAGGGAATGCCCATCCCGGTGGTGATCACCGTCTACAGCGACCGTTCCTTCACCTTCATCACCAAGACGCCTCCGGCGGCCGTTCTGCTGAAGAAGGCCGCGGGTATCAAGAGCGGTTCCGCGACCCCGAACACGGTCAAGGTTGGAACGGTCACCCGGGCGCAACTGGAAGAGATCGCGACCACCAAGATGCCGGATCTCACCGCCTCTGATATGGACGCCGCGGTGCGCACCATCGCCGGTAGCGCCCGGGCAATGGGTCTCGACGTGGAGGGTCTCTGATCATGGCGAAGATGACAAAAAGAGCCAAGGCGATCGCTGAAAAGGTGGAAGCCGGCAAGCAATATCCGATCGAAGAGGCCTTCACCCTGCTGAAGGAGATCTCCTCGGTCAAGTTTCCCGAATCGGTCGACGTCGCCGTCAACCTCGGCGTCGATCCGCGCAAGTCGGATCAGGTGGTACGCGGTTCCACCGTGCTCCCCAATGGCACCGGCAAGACGGTGCGCGTGGCGGTCTTCGCCCAGGGCGCCAACGCCGATGCGGCCAAGGAAGCCGGGGCCGACATCGTTGGTTTCGAGGACCTCGCGGAAGAGATCAAGAAGGGCAATCTCAACTTTGATGTCGTGATCGCGTCTCCGGACGCCATGCGTGTCGTCGGTCAGTTGGGTCAGATCCTCGGCCCGCGTGGCCTGATGCCCAACCCGAAGGTCGGTACCGTGACCCCGAATGTCGCGGAAGCGGTACACAACGCCAAGGCGGGTCAGATCCGCTATCGTACCGACAAGTCGGGTATCGTCCACTGCCCCATCGGCAAGGTCTCCTTCGAGCCGGGCGCGCTGAAGCAGAACCTGGAAGCGTTGCTCAACGACCTCAGGAAGATGAAGCCGTCGGCGGCCAAGGGCATCTACATGAAGAAGATCACGGTCTCCTCCACCATGGGGCCGGGTCTCGCGGTCGATCTCGGCAGCCTGGATCTCTGATCCCGGACCGCGTTCGAGCGCATTACGAACTTTGGGGCTCCCGGCGTCACGCCGGTTGTCGTCAAAGACCGCGGGCGAGGCCTCGGCCTCTTAATCCTGCCCGCGCAGACGGGGCTCCCGAGTCAGGTTCCATCCTGATGACGGCGCGCCATAAGCAGAACGGGGCGTATCCGCGTCCCAAATTCCTTGTCAGGAGGTGACGAGTGCCACTCAATCTTGAGCAGAAGAAAGCCATCGTCGCCGAAGTCGCAGACATCGCGGGAAAGGCCTACTCCGCCGTCGCGGCGGAGTACCGGGGCTTGACCGTTGGGGAGATGACGGAGTTGCGCGTCAAGGCGCGCGAATCCGGGGTCTACCTCCGCGTGATCAAGAACACCCTGGTCCACCGTGCGGTGGAAGGGACGGATTTCGCCTGCATGCAGGAAGGCTTGACCGGTCCGCTGGTCCTCGCCTTCTCCATGGAGGATCCGGGATCCGCAGCCCGCGTCATCAAGGATTTCGCCAAGGACCACAAGCTACTTGAAGTCAAGTTGGTTGCCATCAGCGGCAAGCTCTTGCCGGCCTCCGAACTGGAGACCCTGGCCAAGATGCCGACCTACGACCAGGCAATCAGTATGCTCATGGGTACCATGAAGGCGCCGATCCAGAAGCTTACCAGCACCCTTAACGAGGTGCCTGGCAAGCTGGTTCGGACCGTGGCGGCGATTCGCGATGCGAAAGAAGCGGCTTGAAGCGGCTTTTGACAGTATTTAATAGCGCAAACAGTTATCAGGAGATATTCAAATGGCAGTTTCCAAAGACGAAATCCTCGACGCCATTGCCAACATGACCGTAATGGACGTCGTGGAGCTGATCGAAGCGATGGAAGAGAAGTTCGGCGTGACCGCCGCGGCCGCCGTGGCCGCTGCTCCCGCCGCGGGTGGCGACGCCGGTGGCGCAGCCGCTGAAGAGCAGACCGAGTTCGACGTCGTGATGACCTCTTTCGGCGCCAACAAGGTTGCCGTCATCAAGGCGGTCCGCGGTATCACCGGCCTGGGCCTGAAAGAGGCCAAGGAGGCGGTGGAAGGCGCCCCGACCACCCTGAAGGAAGCCGTTTCCAAGGAAGAGGCCGAAGAGGTCAAGAAGCAGTTGGAAGAAGCGGGAGCCAGCGTCGAGATCAAGTAATCCTTGGTTTCACCAATTCCCCACAACTGACGAGAAACGGGCTGGTGGCGGCCTCACGCCGCCGGCCCTTTCCCGCTTGTATGGGCGCGCGAACGGCGCGCTCCTGCTGGACGGGACCAGACTCAAGGCCGACGATCCCTTGCGGATCGTCGGCCGAATTGCCGGTTTTACGTATTTTACCCGAGGGACGGCGACATGGCCTATTCTTTTACCGAGAAAAAGCGCATCCGAAAGGACTTTGGGAAACGCCCCAGCATCTTGCAGGTACCCTACCTGCTGGCGACCCAGATCAACTCCTATCGCTCCTTCCTGCAGAAGGACGTGCCCCAGAAGAAGCGCGAAGAACTGGGCCTGGAGGCCGCCTTCAAGTCGGTCTTCCCGATCACCAGCCACTCGGGTAACGCGGTTCTGGAATATGTAAGCTACCGTCTCGGCGAGCCGCCGTTCGACGTGCGCGAGTGCCAGCTGCGCGGCACCACCTACCACGCCCCGCTGCGGGTGCTGGTGCGCCTGGTGATCTACGACAAGGAGGCCCCAGCGGGCTCCAGGGTGGTCAAGGATATCCGTGAACAGGAGGTCTACATGGGCGAATTGCCGCTGATGACCGACAACGGCACCTTCGTCATCAATGGCACCGAGCGGGTGATCGTCTCCCAGCTCCACCGCTCCCCCGGCGTCTTCTTCGATCACGATAAGGGCAAGACCCACTCCTCGGGAAAGCTGCTGTTCAGCGCCCGGGTGATCCCCTATCGCGGCTCATGGCTCGATTTCGAGTTCGATCCCAAGGATTGCGTCTTCGTGCGCATCGACCGTCGTCGCAAGCTGCCGGCCACGGTGCTGCTGCGCGCCCTCGGCTATGCGACCGAAGAGATCCTGGGGATGTTCTTCGATAGAGATACCCTTCACATCAACAAGGGCGGCATCAAGCTCGACCTGGTGCCGGAACGCCTGCGCGGCGAAACCGCGGCCTTCGACATCAAGGTGGCCGACGAGGTGATCGTCGAGTCCGGACGCAAGATCACCCAGCGTCACATCAAGAAGCTGGCCGAGGCGGAGATCAAGTCCCTTGAGGTGCCGGAGGAGTATCTCATCGGCAAGGCGATTGCGCGCAATATCGTCGATAAGGAGACCGGCGAGATCCTGATCAACGCCAACGACGAGATCACCGCCGACACCATTGACGTGCTGCGCGAGCATGGCATCCGCAAGATCGAGGTGCTGTTCACCAACGACCTCGATCACGGACCCTACATCTCGCATACCCTGCGCATCGACGCCACCACCAACGAGCTGGAGGCCCAGGTCGAGATCTATCGCATGATGCGCCCGGGCGAGCCGCCCACCAAGGAGGCGGCCCAGAACCTGTTCGAGAGCCTGTTCTTCACCCTTGATCGTTACGACCTCTCCGCCGTCGGCCGCATGAAGTTCAACCGCCGCCTCGGTCGTGAAGAGGAGACCGGCGAGGGCGTGCTCTCCAGGGATGACATCATTGATGTCCTCAAGGAGCTGATCAATATCCGCAACGGCAACGGCATCGTCGACGACATCGACCACCTCGGCAACCGCCGCATCCGTTCCGTGGGCGAGATGGCGGAGAACCAGTTTCGCATCGGGCTGGTGCGGGTCGAGCGCGCGGTCAAGGAGCGCCTGACCCTGGCCGAATCCGAGGGCCTGATGCCCCAGGAGATGATCAACGCCAAGCCGGTGTCGGCGGCGATCAAGGAGTTCTTCGGTTCCAGTCAGCTCTCCCAGTTCATGGACCAGAACAACCCCCTCTCCGAGATCACCCACAAGCGCCGTGTCTCGGCGCTGGGTCCGGGCGGTCTGGCCCGCGAACGTGCCGGCTTCGAGGTGCGCGACGTGCATCCGACCCACTATGGCCGGGTCTGCCCGATCGAGACCCCGGAAGGTCCGAATATTGGTCTCATCAACTCGTTGGCGGTGTATGCCCGTACCAACAAGTTCGGTTTCCTGGAGACGCCGTATCGAAAGGTGGTGGATAGCCAGGTCACCGACGAGGTGCACTACCTGTCGGCGATCGAAGAGGGCAACTTCGTCATCGCCCAGGCCAATACCGCGCTGGACGACGCGGGCATGTTGACCGCCGACCTGGTCTCCTGCCGCTTTCAGAACGAATTCGGCCTGTTCACCTCCGATCGCATCCAGTACATGGACATCTCCCCCAAGCAGATCGTCTCGGTGGCGGCCTCGATGATTCCGTTCCTTGAGCACGATGACGCCAACCGCGCCCTCATGGGTTCCAACATGCAGCGTCAGGCGGTACCCACCCTGCGCGCCGAAAAGCCGTTGGTGGGCACCGGCATGGAGCGGGTGGTGGCGGTCGACTCCGGGGTTACCGTGATCGCCAAGCGCGGTGGCTTCGTCGAGTCGGTGGACGCCTCCCGTATCGTGATTCGGGTCAACGACGACGAGGAGGTCGAGGGCATCCCCGGCGTCGATATCTACAACCTGATCAAGTACACCCGTTCCAACCAGAACACCTGCATCAACCAGCGTCCGCTGGTCAGGCTGGGCGACAAGGTGGAGCGCGGCGACGTGATGGCCGACGGTCCCTCCACCGACATGGGCGAGCTGGCCCTGGGCCAGAACATGCGCGTCGCCTTCATGCCCTGGAACGGCTACAACTTCGAAGACTCCATCCTGGTCTCCGAGCGGGTGGTGCAGGAGGATCGCTTCACCACCATTCACATCGAAGAGCTGACCTGCATGGCGCGGGACACCAAACTCGGTCCCGAAGAGATCACCGGCGATATTCCCAACGTGGGCGAGTCGGCGCTGGCCAAGCTGGATGACGCCGGCATCGTCTTCATCGGCGCCGAGGTCAAGGAGGGTGATATCCTGGTGGGCAAGGTCACCCCCAAGGGCGAGACCCAGCTGACCCCGGAAGAGAAGCTGCTGCGCGCCATCTTCGGCGAGAAGGCGGCGGACGTGAAGGATACCTCGCTGCGCGTGTCTTCCGGCATGAGCGGCACCGTCATCGACGTCCAGGTCTTCACCCGCGATGGTGTCGAGAAGGATACCCGCGCGCTGGAGATCGAAAGAGCGGAGCTGGATCGGGTGCGCAAGGACCTCAATGACCAGCAGCGCATCATGGAGAACGACACCTTCGAGCGTATCGAGAAACTGCTGGTGGGGCAGGTCGCCGACGGCGGACCCAAACGCCTCAAGGCGGGTTCCGAGATCAGCGCCGATTATCTCGCGGAACTTAAACGGGATCAGTGGCTGGAGATCCGCCTGCGTGACGAGGAGGTCGCCGCGCGTCTGGAGGCGATCACCCAGCAGATCGCCGAGCAGCGCGAGCTCTTCGCCGAAAGGTTCGAGGAGAAGAAGCGCAAGCTGGCCACCGGTGATGATCTCGCCCCGGGCGTGCTCAAGATGGTCAAGGTCTATGTCGCGGTCAAGCGTCGCATCCAGCCCGGCGACAAGATGGCGGGACGCCACGGCAACAAGGGCGTGATCTCCATGATCAAGCCGGTGGAGGACATGCCCTTCTCCGCCGACGGTCAGCCGGTGGACATCGTCCTCAATCCCCTCGGCGTGCCCTCGCGCATGAACGTCGGGCAGGTCCTGGAGACCCATCTGGGCTGGGCCGCCAAGGGCGTCGGCCAGCGCATCGGCGAGATGCTGGAGGCCAAGGCCAAACTGGAAGAGCTGCGCGGCTTCCTCAAGCAGATCTACAACTCCAGCGGCAAGCAGGAGGACCTCGACTCCTTCAGTGACGCCGAGATCGTCGAACTGGCGACCAACCTCAAGGGCGGCGTGCCCACCGCGACGCCGGTCTTCGATGGCGCCTCCGAGGAGGAGATCAAGAACCTGCTCAGGCTGGCGGGGCTGCCCGATAGCGGTCAGACCACCCTCTACGACGGCTGCACCGGCGAACCCTTCGAGCGCTCGGTCACCGTCGGCTACATGTACATGCTCAAGCTCAACCATCTGGTGGACGACAAGATGCACGCCCGTTCCACCGGCCCCTACAGCCTGGTCACCCAGCAGCCGCTGGGCGGCAAGGCCCAGTTCGGCGGCCAGCGCTTCGGCGAGATGGAGGTATGGGCGCTGGAGGCCTATGGCGCCTCCTATACCCTCCAGGAGATGCTCACCGTCAAGTCCGACGATGTCGCCGGGCGTACCCGCATGTACAAGAACATCGTCGACGGCGACCACAAGATGGACGCCGGCATGCCGGAATCCTTCAACGTGCTGGTGAAGGAGATCCGCTCCTTGGGTATCAACATCGAGTTGGAACAGGATTAAGGGGAGAAGCTTGTGAGAGATCTACTGAACATCATCAAACAGCAGGGTCGTACCGAAGAGTTCGACCGGATCCGCATCGGCCTGGCGTCCCCGGACATGATCCGTTCCTGGTCCTTCGGTGAGGTGAAGAAGCCGGAGACCATCAACTACCGCACCTTCAAGCCGGAGCGGGACGGCCTGTTCTGCGCCAAGATCTTCGGCCCGGTCAACGACTACGAATGTCTGTGCGGCAAGTACAAGCGCCTCAAGCACCGCGGCGTGGTGTGCGAGAAGTGCGGCGTCGAGGTGACCCTGGCCAAGGTGCGTCGCGAGCGCATGGGCCATATCGAACTGGCCAGCCCGGTGGCGCACATCTGGTTCCTCAAGTCGCTGCCGTCCCGTATCGGGCTGCTGCTCGACATGACCCTGCGCGATATCGAGCGGGTGCTCTACTTCGAATCCTTCGTCGTCGTCGACCCGGGCATGACCACCCTGGAGCGCTACCAGTTGCTCACCGATGAGCAGTATCTGGAGGCGATCGAGGAGAACGGCGACGAGTTCGACGCCCGCATGGGGGCCGAGGCGGTCTACGAGCTGCTGCGCACCATCGAAATCGACGAAGAGATCGAGACCCTGCGCGAAGATATCGAGGGCACCAAGTCCGAGACCAAGCTCAAGAAGTTCACCAAGCGCCTCAAGCTGTTGGAGTCCCTCAAGGAGTCGGGCAACCGGCCCGAGTGGATGGTGCTCAAGGTGCTGCCGGTGCTGCCGCCGGAGCTGCGCCCGCTGGTGCCCCTGGATGGCGGTCGCTTCGCCACCTCGGACCTGAACGACCTCTACCGCCGCGTGATCAACCGCAATAATCGGTTGAAGCGATTGCTGGACCTCAACGCGCCGGACATCATCGTGCGCAACGAAAAGCGCATGCTGCAAGAGTCCGTCGATGCGCTGCTCGACAACGGTCGTCGCGGCCGCGCCATCACCGGCTCCAACAAGCGCCCGCTGAAGTCGCTGGCCGACATGATCAAGGGCAAGCAGGGGCGTTTCCGTCAGAACCTGCTCGGCAAGCGCGTCGACTACTCCGGCCGTTCCGTGATCGTGGTGGGTCCGACCCTCAAGCTGCATCAGTGCGGCCTGCCCAAGAAGATGGCGCTGGAGCTGTTCAAGCCCTACATCTTCTCGAAGCTGCAAGGGCGGGATCTGGCCCCCACCATCAAGGCCGCCAAGAAGCTGGTCGAGCGCGGCACCACCGAGGTATGGGATATCCTCGAAGAGGTGATCCGCGAACATCCGGTGATGCTCAACCGCGCCCCCACCCTGCATCGACTCGGCATTCAGGCGTTCGAGCCGGTACTCATCGAGGGCAAGGCGATCCAGCTCCATCCGCTGGTGTGTACCGCCTTCAACGCCGACTTCGACGGCGACCAGATGGCGGTCCACGTACCCCTCTCGCTGGAGGCCCAGCTGGAGGCGCGCACCCTGATGATGTCCTCCAACAACGTGCTCTCCCCGGCCAACGGCGAACCCATCATCGTGCCCTCCCAGGACGTGGTGCTGGGGCTTTACTACATCACCCGTGAAAGGGTCAACGCCAAGGGCGAGGGCATGCTCTTCGCCGACATCAGCGAGGTGCTGCGCGCCTATCAGTCGGGCGACCTGGACGTTCAGGCGCGGGTCAAGGTGCGGATTCGTGAGGCCCTCTACAACGAGGAGGGGGATCTGGAAGAGCGTTATCGGGTGGTGGATACCATCGCCGGCCGCGCCATCCTGTGGGAGATCGTGCCCGACGGCCTGCCCTTCGAGCTGGTCGACCAGCCGATGGGCAAGAAGGCCATCTCCAGACTGGTCAACTCCTGCTATCGCCGCGTCGGTCTCAAGGAGTCGGTGATCTTCGCCGACCAGATCATGTACATGGGCTTCCGCTACTCCACCAGAGCGGGCGTCTCCATCGGCATGAACGACATGACCATCCCCGAGGAGAAGGAGGCCATCCTCGCCGCCGCCGAAAGGGAAGTGAAGGAGATTCAGGAGCAATACGCCTCCGGTCTCGTCACCAACGGCGAGCGCTACAACAAGGTGGTGGACATCTGGTCCCACACCAACGAGCAGGTGGCGAAGGCGATGATGGGCAAGCTCGGCAAGGAGCAGGTCCTCGACGCCAAGGGCAAAGAGGTGGACCAGGACTCCTTCAACTCCATCTACATGATGGCCGACTCCGGCGCCCGCGGTTCCGCCGCCCAGATCCGTCAGCTGGCGGGCATGCGCGGACTCATGGCCAAGCCGGATGGCTCGATCATCGAGACGCCGATTACCGCCAACTTCCGCGAGGGTCTCGACGTACTCCAGTACTTCATCTCCACCCACGGTGCTCGCAAGGGCCTGGCCGATACCGCGCTCAAGACCGCCAACTCCGGATACCTGACCCGGCGTCTGGTCGACGTGGCCCAGGACATGGTGGTGCTCGACGAGGACTGCGGTACCGAGAACGGCCTGATGATGCACCCCATCATCGAGGGCGGCGACGTGGTCGAACCCCTGCGCGAGCGGATCCTCGGTCGTACGGCGGCGGACCATGTCTACAAGCCGGGCAGTGACGAGATCCTGGTCGAAGCGGGCGAACTGCTCGATGAGGAGCGGGTGGACCTGCTGGAGGTCGAGGGCATCGACGCGGTGCGCGTGCGTTCCGCGATCACCTGCGAGGCGCGCCACGGCATCTGCGCCCAGTGCTATGGCCGTGACCTGGGTCGCGGTCACCGGGTCAACGAGGGTGAGGCGGTCGGCGTGATTGCCGCCCAATCCATCGGCGAGCCGGGCACCCAGCTCACCATGCGCACCTTCCACATCGGCGGCGCCGCCTCCCGCGCCGCCGCGGTCAACAGCATCGAGGTCAAGGCCACGGGTATCGTCAAGCTGCACAACATCAAGACCGTCAAGAACAAGGACGGCCATCTGGTGGCGGTCTCACGCTCCGGCGAACTGTCGGTGATGGATGATGTGGGCCGCGAGCGTGAGCGCTACAAGGTGCCCTATGGCGCCACCATTACCGCCGCCGACGGCGACACCGTGGAAGGCGGTCAGCTGGTGGCCAACTGGGACCCCCACACCCACCCCATCATCACCGAGGTGGAGGGGACCCTGCGCTTTGTCGATTTCGTCGATACCGTTACCGTGCAGAGTCAGGTGGACGAGGTCACCGGACTCTCCTCGCTGGTGGTGATGGATCCCAAGCAGCGCCCCTCCGCCGGCAAGGATATGCGACCGATGGTCAAGCTGGTGGATGACGAGGGTAACGACCTCAACATCGCCGGCACCGACATCCCGGCCCACTACTTCCTCTCCGCCGACGCCATCGTCTCGGTGACGGACGAGGCGCCGGTGCAGGTCGGCGATGTGCTGGCGCGCATCCCGCAAGAGTCCTCCAAGACCCGCGATATCACCGGCGGTCTGCCCCGCGTCGCCGACCTGTTCGAGGCGCGTAAACCCAAGGACCCGGCGATCCTCGCCGAGGTCACCGGCACCGTCAGCTTTGGCAAGGACACCAAGGGCAAGCAGCGGCTGGTGATTACCGACGCCGAAGGCGTCAACCACGAGGAGCTGATCCCCAAGTGGCGTCACGTCAACGTCTTCGAGGGCGAGCATGTGGAGCGGGGCGAAGTGATCTCCGACGGCGAACTCAACCCCCACGACATCCTGCGCCTGAAGGGTATCACCGAGCTGGCCGACTATCTGGTCAAGGAGATTCAGGACGTTTATCGCCTCCAGGGCGTGAAGATCAACGACAAGCACATCGAGGTGATCATTCGCCAGATGCTGCGCAAGGTGGAGATCACCGAGCCCGGCGACTCCCGTTACTTGCGCGGCGAGCAGGTCGAGAAGTCCCGCATTCTCGAACTCAATGACCTGTTGATGTCGGATGGCAAGATGCCGTGCAGGTGGGAATCGGTATTGCTGGGTATCACCAAGGCCTCCCTGGCCACCGAGTCCTTCATCTCCGCGGCAAGCTTCCAGGAGACCACCCGGGTTCTCACCGAGGCCGCGGTCAGGGGCTCCGCCGACCCCCTGCTCGGCCTCAAGGAGAACGTCATCGTCGGTCGCCTGATCCCCGCCGGCACCGGCCTCTCCTATCACAAGGCGAGAAAGCAGAAGCGTCTGCGCGCCCAGGAGCTGGAAGAGGCGGGCGGCAAGGTGGAGATGGGCGCCGACGAGGTCGAAGAGGCGATCAAGGCGGCCCTCAACACCGCCGAGGGTTGATCCCCGCTGGCGGTTGTAGAAAAGGCGGTGGCGATCCCACCGCCTTTTTTCGTTTGCGGATGTGTCGAATAATAGACAGGATTAACAGGATTTCGCAGGATTGACAGGATTTATTTTCAAGTGTTAACCGCAGATTTTCCAGATTAACGCAGATTTTTCCTCGTCATGCCGCTCCTGCGGCGTGACGCATCGGGTGGCGCTCCCGCGCCCCGTGCGCCATCCTTGGCTTGGGAGCCTTGAGGGTAGTGCTCCCCCGGGGGGCATGAAAGCCCCTCTCCCCGCGGGAGAGGGTTTGGGGTGAGGGCATAGCTGTCGGATAACACCTTTGCCTCTGCCAAAGGCTGCCATGATGACCCATTGGATGTTGCAAAATGATCAAACAATTGACCGCGATCATCGAACGAGAGGGAGATGGATATGTTGCGCTATGCCCTGAAGTGGATGTCGCCAGTCAAGGGGAATCCGTGGGCGAACCCCGTGCTAACCTGAATGAGGCACTGGAGCTGTTCTTAGAGATGGCTTCAGCACAGGAAATTCAGGCGCGTCTTCACGATGAAGTCCAGGAATCTCGTTCCCACGCTCCGCGTGGGAACGCATCCCCCGACGCTCTGCGTCGCATCCGCAACTTGCATTAACCATATATAGCCTAAGTACCCACGGAGCCAAACCATGGCCAATTCCCAAGCAAACCGAATCGAACAACTCCTCGCTCAACGCATCCTCATCCTTGATGGCGCTACCGGCACCATGCTGCAACGCCATAAATTGGAAGAGGCGGATTTTCGCGGCGAACGATTCGCGGACTGGCCTTCGGATCTCAAGGGCAACAACGACCTGCTGGTGCTCACCCAGGCCGAGATCGTCACTGGCATCCACGACGCCTACCTGGAAGCCGGCGCGGATATCATCGAGACCAACACCTTTGGCGCCAACACCGTCTCCCAGGCCGATTACGGCATGGAGCACCTGGCCTACGAAATGAACGTGGCAGGCGCGCGGCTGGCGCGGGAGGCGGCGGATCGCTTCAGCACCCCGGACAAGCCCCGCTTCGTCGCCGGGGTCATCGGCCCCACCAACCGTACCGCGTCCATCTCGCCGGACGTCAACAATCCCGGCTTTCGCGCCATCGACTTCGATACCCTGGTCACCGCCTATCGCGAGGCGGTGCGCGGCCTGATCGATGGCGGCTCGGATCTTTTTCTGATCGAAACCATCTTCGACACCCTGAATGCCAAGGCGGCGATCTTCGCCATCGAACAGCATGCCGAAGAGACGGGCCAACGGCTGCCGGTGATGATCTCCGGCACCATCACCGATGCGTCTGGAAGGACATTAACCGGCCAGGTTACCGAGGCATTTTACAACTCCCTGCGCCACGCCAAGCCCCTCTCCATCGGCCTCAACTGTGCTCTGGGCGCGAAAGAGCTACGCCAGTACGTGGAGGAGATGTCGCGCATCGCCGAGTGCCATGTCTCCGCCCACCCCAACGCCGGCCTGCCCAACGAATTCGGCGGCTATGACGAAACCCCGGAGGCGATGGCGGGGGAGATCGGCGAGTGGGCCAAATCCGGGTTTCTCAATATCGTCGGCGGCTGCTGCGGCACGGGCCCGGATCACATTCGCGCCATCGCCGACGAAATGGCCAAGAACCCGCCCCGCAAGCTGCCCGAGATCACCCCGCAATGCCGCCTCGCCGGCCTGGAGCCGCTGAACATCGGCGAAGATTCGCTCTTCGTCAACGTCGGCGAGCGGGCCAACGTCACCGGCTCGGCGAAGTTCAAGCGACTTATATTAGAGGAACAGTACGACGAGGCCCTCTCCGTCTGCCGCGAGCAGGTGGAGAACGGCGCCCAGGTCATCGATGTCAACATGGACGAGGCGATGCTCGACGGCGTCAAGGCCATGACCACCTTTTTGAACCTCATCGCCTCCGAACCGGACATCGCCAAGGTCCCGGTGATGATCGACAGTTCTAAATGGTCGATCATCGAGGCGGGCTTAAAGTGCATCCAGGGCAAGGGGATCGTCAATTCCATCTCGCTGAAAGAGGGTGAGGCCAAGTTCATCGCCCAGGCCAAACTGCTGCGCCAGTACGGCGCGGCGGTGATCGTAATGGCCTTCGACGAGACCGGCCAGGCCGACACCCAGGCGCGCAAGCAATCGATCTGTGAACGCTCCTACAAGATCCTTACCGAGCAGGTCGGCTTCCCCGCCGAAGACATCATCTTCGACCCCAACATCTTCGCCGTGGCCACCGGCATCGAGGAGCACAACAACTACGCCGTCGACTTCATCGAGGCCACCCGCTGGATCAAGCTGCACCTGCCCCACGCGCTCATCTCCGGCGGCGTCTCCAACGTCAGCTTCTCCTTTCGCGGCAACAACCCGGTGCGCGAGGCGATCCACTCGGTGTTCCTCTATCACGCCATCGCCGCCGGCATGGACATGGGCATCGTCAACGCCGGCATGCTGGAGGTCTACTCCGACCTGCCCGAGGAACTGCGGGAGGCGGTCGAAGACGTCATCCTCAACCGTCGAGAGGATTCCACCGACCGCCTGCTGGAGATCGCCGACCGATACAAGGGCGAAGGCGGCGGCGCGGCCAAGAAGGAGGACCTGGCCTGGCGCGACTGGCCGGTGGAGAAGCGCCTGGAGCACGCCCTGGTCAAGGGTATCGACGCCTATGTGGAGGCCGACACCGAGGCCGCCCGCCAGAACGCCTCCGCCGCGCTGGAGGTGATCGAAGGCCCGCTGATGGGGGGCATGAACGTGGTCGGCGACCTGTTCGGCGAGGGCAAGATGTTCCTGCCCCAGGTGGTCAAATCCGCGCGGGTAATGAAAAAGGCCGTTGCACATTTGATCCCCTACATTGAGGCCGAAAAGAAGCCCGGGGCCAAGGCGGCGGGCAAGATCCTGATGGCCACGGTCAAGGGCGACGTCCACGACATCGGCAAGAACATCGTCGGCGTGGTGCTTCAGTGTAACAACTTTCAGGTGATCGACATCGGCGTCATGGTCCCGGCCCAGACCATCCTCGATAAGGCGATCGAACACGATGTCGACATCATCGGCCTCTCCGGCCTCATCACCCCCTCTTTGGAAGAGATGGTCCACATCGCCAAGGAGATGCGGCGCCTGGGCAACACCATCCCCATCATGATCGGCGGCGCCACCACCTCCAAGGCCCACACCGCGGTCAAGATCGCCCCCGAATACGACCAGCCCGTGGTCTGGGTCAAAGACGCCAGCCGTGCCGTCGGCGTGGCCCAGAACCTGATCTCCGAGCTGCATCGCGAGGCCTTCGTTGCGCAACTGCGGGAAGACTACGAACAGACCCGCGCCGCCCACGCCAGCCGCCAATCCAAGGCCGACTACGTCAGCCTTGCCGAGGCCCGGGCCAATCGCGCCCCCATCGACTGGAGCGGCTACCGGCCCGTGCGACCCAAGCTGCTGGCCACCATCGACCTGCCCATCACCCGCGGCGCGGGTCTGGCGCGATGCCCCGCCTCCTGCACCCTGGACGACGGCATTCTGCTGATCGACGAGATCCCCCTCGCCGTCCTCGCGGAATACATCGACTGGACCTTCTTCTTTCACGCCTGGGAACTCAAGGGCCGCTACCCGCAAATCCTCGAAGACCCGGCAAAGGGCGAAGAGGCCACCAAGCTCTTCAACGACGCCCAGGCCATGCTCGACCAGATCATCAACGAAGCCTGGCTCACCGCCCGGGCCCTGGTCGCCCTCTGGCCCGCCAACAGCGACGCCAACGACGACATCATCATCTGGAGCGACGAAGAGCGCACCCAACAACGCGCCAGCTTCCACATGCTGCGCAAACAGACCCGCCAGCCCAAGGGCCGCTACAACGACTCCCTCGCCGACTATATCCTCCCCCTCCCCGTGGGAGGGGGCCGGGGGGAGGGTGTCTCGGGTGAAGAGAAAGGCCCGGTAGATTACCTCGGCGGCTTCGCCTGCACCGCCGGCCTCGGCATCGACGCCAGAATCGAAGCCTTCGAAGCCGCCCACGACGACTACTCCGCGATCATGCTCAAGGCCCTCGCCGACCGCCTCGCCGAGGCCTGCGCCGAATGGCTCCACCAGCAGGTGCGGGGCGAGATCTGGGGCTATGCGCCCGAAGAGCAACTCGACAACAACGCCCTCATCGCCGAGCAATACCAGGGCATCCGCCCCGCTCTGGGATATCCGGCCTGCCCCGACCACAGCGAAAAGGACCTCCTCTGGCAACTCCTCGACGCCGAAAATCGCGCCGCCATCTGGCTCACCGAATCCAAGGCCATGGTCCCCACCGCCGCCGTCTCCGGCCTCTACTTCGCCCATCCCGAAAGCCGCTACTTCGCGCTGGGCAAGATCGCCCGGGATCAGGTCGAAGAGTACGCCGCGCGCAAGGGCATGACGGTGGAAGAGGCGGAGAGGTGGCTGGCACCGAATTTGGGGTATGGCGGTTGATCGGGTAGGCCAGCACAGTATTCGTATCAATGATCAGTGGAGAGTCTGCTTCATCTGGACAGACGGGGACGCTTGGGGCGTAGAAATTGTCGACTACCATTGACGGGGTGTATAGCCGTGGAAGATCAACTACTTGACCCGATTCATCCGGGTGAAATCCTCAAGGAGGAGTTCCTTGGCCCCATGGGTATCAGCATCAACCGGTTGGCTCGGGAAGTCGCGGTACCGCCGGGACGAATCAGTGAGATCATCAACGGAAAACGCGCAATCAGCGCCGATACGGCATTGCGACTAGGGCGCTTTTTCGGTGTGTCTCCGGAGCTTTGGTTGGGCTTGCAGATGCAGTATGAGCTCCGAACGGCGGAACGGGTGAAGGGGCGGGAGATCAAGGAGGTCGTTCACCCATTCGCTGCTTGAATGTTCTTGCTCCTGTCTTGGTGGCTCCGCCGCCAGGATACCCATAGGGGCGTAATGCAGGGTCAGTGGCTTGTGCCGAAAGAACCCCCCCTCCCTCTTTCGTTTGAGTGACGGACGCATCAGATGATGAAGAACGCATATACACATCTACTGGAAAATGCCAGATCCTTGTTCGCCGCGGATAAAACCCACCTGCCACCACTGGACGGCCTGCGGGCCATTGCCATCATTCTGGTCATCCTGCTTCACCTGGTTTTTTATGCCCAGTATTTTTATCCAAACTCAACGCAAGCCTTCTTCGAGTTGCCGCCTGCCGTCAAGTGGCTGGCAAAGGGTACATTGGGGGTAGATATCTTCTTTGTATTGAGCGGCTTTCTGATTGGCGTCATTCTGCTGAACGAGATCAAATCAACAAATCACATCAACCTTTTTCTCTTCTTTAAAAAGCGATTCCTGAGGCTAATGCCGGTCTACTTTTTCTTTTTACTGGTCATGGTTGGCATCTCTCCCCTGTTGACGGATTTTCTCAATACCAACATTCCCCTGGAGTTCGAGCACCAGGCGAACCAGCACTCCGTGTGGACAAACCTGCTGTACATCAACAATTTTTTCATTCGTCATGACCAAGTGTTCGGCACTTTCCACACCTGGTCTCTCGCGATCGAAGAGCAATTTTATGTATTGACCCCCATCATTCTCCTTGGGGTATTTAAATTCCAGATGCAAAAGCACATTATAAGGGTGCTTGTTGCTTTCCTGCTGCTCTATTTCGCGCTCCGGTTCGCGTTTATTGCGCTGGGTTCCGGTTCGATCGCCGCCGTCACTGGTGAGGCCATGCGCAAGGAGATCAATGGACTGAATATTCTTGTATCGGAAATAAACCATACCCAGTTTTCCATGTTTTACGATTTTGTTTATGACAACCTCTATACCCGTTACATAGGCCTGCTGTTGGGCGTAGTGGCTGCCTATCTCTATGTCTTCAAACTTGGCGAGTTGAAGTCTTTTTTCGGCAAGCAAACCCTGAGTGCCGCCATGCTGCTTGCCGCCCTTTTTGTCTCCGTCTTCGCATTCCTTGAACCCTATCTGCTGCCCAAGGGGTTAAAGCTGGCCACGCTGATCGAGGGAAATTTCCTGTTCAGTCTTGCGATCGCCTACATCATTCTGGTGGTTGCCGTACCCGGTGAACGGCCGCCTTCAATCTTGAGTAGATTTCTGAGTCTTGGATTCTTTGCCCCGATCGCGAGAATATCGTATAGCGCTTATCTTTTTCACGTCCCGGTCATCTTCATCGTTTACAGCCTGCTTTTTCACGTCACTGAAACCCCATTCGAACTCATCTTGCTCGGCGGTCTCGTCGCTATCCTGTTTACAGCTATCGTCGCGGCGCTTTGCTACATCTTCATAGAGCAAACTTTCAGGGTGAAACGACGCTCCAGAATACTGCCAGAAGCATAAATCGATTGCTATCAGGTGGAGGCTCGATTCTTCGCTCGGTGACTCATTTTCCGTGGTGGCGAACCACTCAATGACCATTAGCCGATCAAACGCATGCTCCAACGCTTAAAACGTGAAATAAAGGTTTGGTTAAGGGGGAAAAATAGTGGGAATGTTCGACTCGTTCTACGTCAAAATCGAGGAAAAACGCATCGAGCTTCAGTCCAAACGTTTCGACCGCATACTCAAGCACTACCGACCGGGCGATGTGGTGAGCGGCGCGGAGGCCGGTGTTCGGGTCTACCTGGATCAGGTCGGCCTCGACGCCGAGGGCAAGCACACCTGGCGGGACGAAGAGCAGGCGCGCCGCTTTTCGGTCTTTCTCGTCATCGCCCACGGGGTGTTCGTGGATTACGAGGTCGAAGAGGCCGAGGTCGCGCCGCAGGCGGCGTTACAGCGCATCCGTGAGTTGGGAGAGAAGTGGGAAGACTCGGCCCGGCTCCTCAATCGACTGGTTCTGGCCCTCTCGGACATGCAGGCGCGGGTAGACGCGGTCATGGGGCGCATCCACTCCGCGCAAGCCGCCATCGCCGAGGCGCGGCGTATTCGGGCCGGAGAACCGAAAGGGCGTTTCCATTTTTCCCGCGATTACATCGAACGCCTGGAACGGGGTGACGATCCGCTGGATGTGCTGGACGAATTACTGGCCGAGGACCCGCCGGAGCTGTTCGTCCGTGGCCACCCCGAGGCCCCCGATCCCCTCGCCCCCTACCGGCTATAGCTGTATCCTATCATAGGATAAACCGCAGATAGCGCAGATGTTCGCAGATTTTTTTACAGTGACTCAGATGATTATACGTCACACTTGGCCCACCTTTTGGATGGCGCCGCATGAGTTGCAGGCTCTTAGTGCATCTGCGTTAATCTGTGTAATCTGCGGTTAAACTGCTCTTGTCATGATCATCCCTTGACCAAGGCCAATCCCATGCGAAAACGCCGCCGCCGGACCCACTTCGTCGATCTCCCCCGCCATCGCCAGAAGGACCAGTTCATCCGCGCCCGCAACCGCATTCGGCGGGCCGCGCCGGTGCTGGGCGGCCGCTTCTACACCCACGATTACCTCCACGGCGAAAACGGCTGGGCGGATGTCCTGTTCCTCAGCCCCCGCCCGCCGCTTTTCTACAACGCCATTCTGAGCACCACGCGTTACGATTATCGGGAGAAAGTGCACGAACTCGCCAGCGAGGCGTCGTATCAAATGGCCCCGGATCGCGAGCCGGATTTTCACAGTCGTGGCCGCCGCGACCCGAAAACCAAACACTGGATCTACGACTACGAGCCGCTGCGCTACCCGGAACTGGATGGCCTGACCCGTCTTCAATGGATCGAACGTGAACTCCCCCGCTTCGCCGACGCCCGTACCCTGCAAGTGTTCGAGTACTGGACCCTGCACCGGGACTACGCATACGGCATGGGGCTGGAGGCGGTGATCGATGTCCCCTTCCTGACCATCGAAGCGATCGAAGGCTTCATCGACCGCTTTCTGAACACCGATACGGGTTACCGCTCCGACACGCCCCTCAGTTACGGCTATGAAGAGGCTGGCCCCTGGGGACTGGAATCCAATGCCCTGATAGAACCCTGGGACTGGCCGGAAGGGGAGTGATCGGTGGAGCGCGATCATGCCAGAATTTGCTATGCTTTCCATTCCCGGAACATTCTGGACGGAACAATACCAGGAGCGAATAGCCGATGACCACCCCATTGACCGCAGATGACATCTGGAAGATGTTCGTGCCGAGACCGACCAACGCCTACAGGAGATCACCAGCAAATGGGACAAGCAGTGGGGTGAGTTCAGCAATCGCCTGGGGGAGTTTGTCGAAGAGATGGTGCGCCCGGCGGCGGTGCGATGGTTTCGCGAACGGGGCATTGATGTCCACGAGGTCCATCGTGACGTGGAAACAGAGCGTGGCGAGCTGGAAATGGAGATCGATCTGCTGGTGGTCAATGATACGGACATCGTCGCCATCGAAGTGAAGAGCAAGCTCACCACCAAGTGGGACTGGGTAAAGAGTAAATAACCACGCACCAATCGAGCCAAATAGAGCGGTAGATGGTGCGTTACGCCCCGCGCATGGCTTTTGGCATCGCGGGCCACGCCCACGCCGGGGATGCCGGAAACTGTGTGCTTGCAACAAGGCGGGGCTAACGCACCCCCACGCGGCTGCCGTCCAAGTTCAGCCAGGTGCATCGTCTATGTCGCCAAGCCGAGCAATCCCGCCATTCGAGGCTGAACCTTAGCGCGGACTTTTGCGGTATGATTCACTGTCCTATGGATAAATGGGGAAGCGGAAATGAGTTCGGATTTTCTCGATGCCCATGAGCGCCACTGGGAGGATGCCGAGCTGCTGTTCGCCAATCAACGCTGGGCCAATGCCGATCATCTATATGGTTTGGCGGCGGAGTGTGGGCTCAAGCGCCTGATGAAGGAGTTTGGAATGCCATTCGATGTGGCGGACGACCGGCCCTCTCGGAAGAAGGACCAAAAGCATGCAAATATCATCTGGGGCCGCTACGACACCTACCGCAGCGGCCACCACGCTGGCACGGCCTATGTCCTGCCTGTGCAGAACCCCTTTGATAACTGGAGCGTCAATGAACGCTACTATCCCCGCAATCTGTTTACCAAGACTCGCGTGGAACGACATCGTCAAGGGGTAGAAAAGGTGCGAAAGCTGATTACAAAGGCCAGACTGGACGGACTACTATGACCACCTTCGACCAGATCCTCCCAAAGCTCGATGGGGTCTTCGAGCAACATCGGCACCGCCTGGCGCGCCTGGGGAGCATCGTCGTCAACCGCGACCTCAACAGCCGCATCCGGCTCATTGTCAGTGAAGTCGTGCTTGCGGATCTTGAGGCGGAAGGTGTATTGCGGGGGGTGGTGGCCGGACTTGTCGAAGCTCTTGGACCGCACGCCTGGCCACAGGAGAGGAGCGTATTGTTTGCGAGCGAGGCAGAGCTGGCGTCGATCTTTTACTCGCGCGACAGCTTTGAACTAGAGGGTTTCGACACAGTTCGGGTCATCGACCGCCTCGCCACTGAGGGTAGCTGGGCCCGCATCGAGCCCATCTCGCCCGGGGTGCCCCGTATTGTCTTTTATTCCATCAAGGGCGGCGTGGGTCGCTCCACCGCCATGGCGGCGAGCGCTTGGTCCCTGGCTCAGGCGGGACTGCGGGTGATGGTGCTCGATCTCGATCTGGAGTCACCGGGCCTCTCTTCCGCCCTGCTCCCAACCGAGCGTCGGCCTCAGTACGGTATCGCCGATTGGCTGGTTGAGGATCTGGTGGACAACGGCGATGCTGTTTTCGAGGAGATGGTTGCTACCAGTACTCTCTCCCACGATGGCGAGATCTACGTTATCCCCGCCCACGGGCGCGATCCCGGCGAGTACGTAGCCAAGCTGGGGCGAGTGTGGATGCCCAAGGTCGATGCTCAGGGCGATCAGGAGGGTTGGTCACGGCGACTCGCCCGCCTCATCGACGCCCTGGAGGCTCGCTGGCAACCCGATGTGATCCTCATCGACTCGCGTGCGGGGATCGATGAGGTGGCATCGAGCTGCGTCACCGACCTAGGGGGTGCACTGGTGCTGCTCTTCGCCATCGACGGTGAGCAGACCTGGTCGGGATATCGCATCCTCTTCCAGTACTGGCGACGCGCAGGGGGCGTCGGCGAGATCCGTGAACGACTGCAACTGGTAGGGGCGATGATCCCGGAACTGGGTGCAACCGAGTACCATGAGGGGCTGTGCGAGCAGGCGGCGGACCTCTTCGCCAATGAACTCTATGACGCCATCCCCCCGGGTGAGGTGATCGGCGAGCGTTTTAATTTCGATGCGACGGACCCTGGCGCGCCCCACTACCCCTGGGGCATACGCTGGAATCGGGGCTTCGCCGTACTCCACTCACTGCACTCTCGCCTGGAAGCGGTGGATCCGACTGAGGTCAAGATGGTCTTCGGCGACCTGCTCGATAACCTGCACAACCTTGTAGGCCCGGAAGAGATACGATGAATGTCGATGTAACCGCCATTCGCCAGGCGATACTTGCCGCCCCTCTGGAAATCGCCAATTTTGGTGAGGCACCGGATGCAGCGACCCTCTATATCCCTTCCTCTCATACCAAGGCCCTCAGGCTGGAGAGTAGTTTGGTGGTGGGCGGGCGTGGTGTCGGTAAGTCGTTCTGGACGGCGGCACTAAGCTCTACCGAACTGCGTTCTCTGGTTGGCAGCGCCGTGAAGGAGCTGGATGGGGCCAAGGTAGGTGTCGGCTTTTCCGGCACTCCCAATATTGACGCCTATCCGGACGCGGAAACCTTCCGCGCCCAGATCGATGCGGGCTTCGCCCCCTACGACATCTGGAGGGCCGTGGTGTTGCGCTGGGTGACTCGTCTGCTGGCGGAGACGATGCCAGTTGCCAGTTGGTCGGATAGCCTCGAATGGCTACGTCAGCAGCCCGAACTGGTGGCCCGGCGGATGCAGCAGGCGAGCCAGTATCTCACTGAAGAGCAGTGCTCAGGGCTGATCGTCTTCGATGCACTAGATCGCAGTAGCCACGATTGGCGCACTATGGATGATATCGTTCGCGACTTGCTCCGAGCAGCCCTCTGGCTCAAGGCCTACCCTCGCTTGCATGCCAAGGTTTTTTTGCGGGAAGACCAGTTCGAGCGCACAGTAACCGATTTCCCGGATGCCTCAAAGCTCCTCGCGACCAAGGAAGAGCTGATCTGGGCACGGCACGACCTCCACGGCCTGCTATGGACACGCCTCATCAACACGGATGGAGAGTCGGGCAAGCAACTTCGTTGGCTTTATAGCTCGGTTTTGGGTAACGATCCCCCGCAAGGGAATGGCAGGTGGGCGTTGCCAGATGAGCTGAAGCGGGAAACGCCCGCCCAACGCGCACTTTTCGAGAAGCTGGCGGGTCCTTGGATGGGGCGGGATAAACGCCGCGGCGTCCCTTACACTTGGTCGGTCGGCCACTTGGCGGACGGGCGTGGCCAGACATCTCCTCGCTCATTCCTGGCGGCTATCAAACAAGCGGCTGACGACTCGCTCGAACGCTATTCGAGTCATTTCCATGCGCTTCATTACGAGAGTATAAAGAGGGGAATTCAAAAGGCTTCGGGTATTCGGGTCGATGAAATCGCAGAGGATTATCCCTGGGTGCCGGAGTTTCTCAACCCTCTCCAAGGATTAAATGTGCCTAGCGAGTACCAAACTATAGAGGAACGTTGGAGCCAACAATATCCGACCGGGCCAAAAGCAGAATCCTCTTCACGCCTTCCCCCGCAACATGCGGACCAGGGTTGGCAGGGAGTCCGCCAAGATCTTATTCGACTCGGTATCCTGGAGGTAAGAAAAGACGGTCGCATCGACATGCCCGATCTTTATCGTGTTGGGTTCGGGATCGGTCGGCGCGGCGGGGTCAAACCGAAATCCTGATCGTGACCGGCTCCCGAGACCTCACAAAGTAAGATCCTGAATCCGAAACTTCGTTATCGCCGCACCGGTCGGCAGATCGAGGAGACCGGTCGGCAGATTAAAGAAACCGGTAGGCAGATGGAAGAGACCGACCGACATATAAAGGAGATCACCAGCAAATGGGACAGGCAGTGGGGTGAGTTCAGCAATCGCCTGGGGAGTTTGTCGAAGAGATGGTGCGCCCGGCGGCGGTGCGATGGTTTCGCGAACGGGGCATCGATGTTCACGAGGTGCATCGTGACGTAGAGACAGAGCGGGGCGAGCTGGAAATGGAGATCGATCTACTGATGGTGGATGATACGGACATCGTCGCCATCGAAGTGAAGAGCAAGCTCACCCAGGCCGATGTCGACCAACACATCGACCGGCTGCGCAACTTCCACCGGGGCTTCCCCCATTACAAGGGATTGCGCGTCTTCGGCGCCGTCGCCGCCATGGTGGTGCCCAGAGAGGTAGGACGCTACGCCTACCGCAAGGGGTTGTTCGTTCTGTCCCAGAACGGGGACGCCATCTCGGTGCCCAATGACGAAGGCTTCAAACCGGTTGAATGGGTGCAAGAGGGCGTACAGTAGCGCTGCGCATAGGATGCGACGATAAAACAAGGAGCATCACCCAGAGGTAGGCTACCCAGGCACGCCAAGCGGAGCTTGACGGACAGACGTTACCAAGTGGAACTTGGTGTCGAGGAATAACCGCGCCCTACGTAGGGTGCGTTAGGCGCGCCGGCACGGACCTGAATTTTATACGGATGCTTGCGCGCCGTAACGCACCAGCCACGCCAAATGGAGCGGTAAATGGTGCGTTACGCCCCGCGCATGGATTCTGGCATCATTGGCCACGCCCACGCCAGGGATACCGGAAGCCCTGTGCATGCAACAAGGCGGGGCTAACGCACCCTACGCGGTTGCCCTGGCGGGAGCTGCCACCCGATCGCAAACGCGCGGCAGAGCCGCCAAGACGGGATGCCGGGGCGGAGCCCCGGCACCAGGGAACGGGGTGACGATCCCCTGGATGTGCTGGAGGGGATCCAGGGGGAAGACTCCCCGGAGCCGTTCGCCCACAGCGGCCCGGAGGACCGAGATCCGCTGGAACCCCATCGACTTTAGCCGATTTGCGGTTGGCTTGGGAACCCAAGGATTGACAATCATTGTATTCCACCCTAGCCTTGATGATAGAAAATCTATTCGTCGAGGTCGTCATGCATATATCCCTAACACCCGAATTGGAATCTCGCGTTAAAGCCAAAGTGGACAGCGGGCTATATAACAACGCCAGTGAAGTTATTCGCGAAGCACTGCGTTTCATGGACACCCATGAAGAATGGATCCAAGAGATCAAGTTGGCGCATCTCCGCGAGCAACTTGAGGTTGGGGTCATGCAACTGAATCGTGACGAGGGCATAGCGATCAAATCACGAATCGCCCTGGATTCATTGTTCGACGAAATCACCGGCTAAACCGCGTGCCCACTCACCAGCTCGTCATTGCGCCTGCCGCAAAAAATGACCTCAAGAATATTGAAATCATTCGCGTACTGCATGGGCGTCAGAGTCCGCGACTGCATGTGAAATAGCCAACCCTGTTCTGGTGCCGAGGGTCTCCCTCGGCGCCCACGCCTTGGTGGCTCTGCCACCCGATCGCAGACGCGCGGCAGAGCCGCCAAGACGGGGCGCCGGGGCGGAGCCCCGGCGCCAGGATAATCGATAACAACGCCTTTCCAAGGAGATAAACATGTCCCCAACCCGATGGATAATCCCCCTCACGCTGCTGATAGCGCTGTTTACTACCCCGGCCCTGGCCGAAAAGGGCGCGCTGGTGATCACCTCCGAGCCTGGCGGGGCCAAGGTCTATCTCAACAACCAGCGCAAAGGCAACACCCCCTCCCTGCAAGGCAAGGAGTTGCTGCTGGAGGTCCCTGAGGGCGAGTATCAGGTCAAGGGGGTGCTCGATGATGGCCTACCTATGAAGGGTGAGATGAACGTCTATGTCTCCGCTGGGGCGATCCAGCCGGTGCATCTTGTTCTATCTGGCGGCATTGAAATGGTCCGAATCGTCGCCGGTTGCTTTCAGATGGGCAGCCCCGGCTCCGAACCGGGGCGGGATAGCGACGAAGGCCCGCAGCACCGGGTATGTCTGCCCGCCTTCGAACTGGGCCGTCACGAAGTCACCTTTCAGGAGTGGGACGCCTGCGTGGCCGCCAAAGGGTGCAGCCACAAACCGGAAGACAAGGGCTGGGGGCGTGGCGAGCGACCGGTGATCAACGTCTCCTGGGATGACGCCCAGCAATACATCCAGTGGCTGAATCGCACCAGCGGCAAGCCGTATCGCCTGCCCAGCGAGGCGGAATGGGAATATGCCGCCCGCGCGGGCACCAGCACGCCTTTTTCAACGGGGCATTGCATCAACACCTCTCAGGCCAATTATGATGGCGATTACGACTATAACGACTGTGGGGCGAAGACCGGCACCGATTTGAACAAGACCCAGCCGGTGGGGAGCTATCCGGCCAACCCCTGGGGGCTGCATGACCTGCACGGTAATGTCTGGGAGTGGGTGGAGGATTGCTGGAACGACAATTATCAAGGCGCGCCGACAGATGGCAGTGCCTGGCGGCACGGAAATTGCCAGAGGCGGGTGAGACGCGGCGGCTCCTGGAACGACTACCCATGGAGCCTCCGCTCCGCCGATCGCCGCAGGCTTGGCACCGGCGGCCGGGGCAACTACCTCGGTTTCCGGCTGGCCAGGACGCTTACCCCTTAAACCTTTACATCCTTACTTCATCTTGCCGCGACGGGTTGGTCCTGGCGAGGATGGTGGGGTTACCGGGAGCCAGGCGGGGGTCCAGGGGGCGGCAGCCCCCTGGTCGCGAAATTTTTTTGTGGGAGCGGTTTGCAACCGCGATCAGCCGCGCTAGCGGCTTGATTCCAAGCCAGGCGTCCGTTCCTGCAAGGTCATCGCGGATGCCTCCGCTCCCACAATCGTAGCAAGAGGAACGACCTTAACCATGAATGATGCCTTGCGCGGCACGGGTCCCGCCCTGGAGGCCCATCGCAAGTTCCTGCTGTGGTTGATCCCCACCCTGGACAAGTTCCCCCGCGCCCAGCGGTTCCTGCTGGGAGACCGCATTGAGGGCGCCGCGCTGGATGTGCTGGAGCGGCTGATCGAGGCGACCTATACCCGTGACCGCAAGGGATTGCTGCGCCAGGCCAACCTGGGACTGGAAAAACTGCGTCATTTGATGCGCCTGTCCCATGAGTTGGGCTACCTGGATCAGCCGTTTTCGCAATCGTCTGCGCGGCTTGCGTGATCAATGGCGTCACGGTACAGTTGAATTTGACGAGGTCGAGCAGCGAGTAACGGCGTGGATCGCCCATGCCGAGTTTGCCGACACCTGGCGATTACGCCGGGCCATCTTCCGCGGCGGGGTCTTCGACCCTGGCCGGAAGCCTGACCAGCCCCCTGCCAGAGGCGGGTGAACCGCGGTGGCTCCTGGAACAACAACCCAAGGAACCTCCGCTCCGCCAATCGCAACAGGAATGACACCGGCAACCGGAACAACAACCTCGGTTTCCGGCTGGCCACGACGCGCTCAGGCCGGAGCTGGCGGGTTCAAGGACC
>JAABSM010000057.1 GCA_011390365.1 Gammaproteobacteria bacterium | reverse complement strand
CTGCTGGGAGGTATGGCTGGCGTTAAGCCGCCGAAAATCCCGGTTGGTCAGGAAGTTTGAGGCGGGCGGTTTTCCGCAAGGGGTGAAAAGGCCGGGGTTTTGGGTTCTTGTGTCGCCGTTGTTCAGGCATTTTCGCCCTGGCCCCTCTCCCGCGGTGGGCAGGGCTGTTGCGAGGCCCTTTGGAGGGAGAGGGGGTTATATTTGGCGGGGGTGTGAACCCTGGCGTTCAGGCCGCTTGCGGGGTGGCGTATTGCTCCTTGGCGGCCTTGGCTTGGGCGGCTTCGTCCGGGGAGTAGGCCTTGCCGGACCAGAGCATCTCGTAGGCGAGCTCTTCGTTGCCGTTTTCACACAGCTCAAGCACCTGTTTGAAGAGGGGCTGAAAGGTGTCGCTGCGATGGGAGCGTTCGTGGTCCTGGAAGCTGTTCCAGAAGGTGATGATCAGCGCCTCCTTGTCTTTCAAGGGGCTTACGACCGCCTGGCCGATGGTGCCGCCTTCGTTGGAGATGTTGCCGCTGTTGAGGGCGACGAACCCGCCGACGAAGCCGGTATCCGAGTGGTAGGTCTTGACGTTTTCGCACAATACCGCGACCCGCTCTTGCAGGTCGTCGACGGTGTATTCCGGTTTCAGAATGACCCGATTTACCGTGACCACGCCGTTGTAGGGAAAGTTGGAAATCAAGCCGCTCATGACTGCTGCTCCTTGCCGGGTTAGGGCGTTATGGTTGAGCGAAGGATCGGTGTTTCAGTAGTTGCTGAATAACTGATCGATTAACTCGGATAATGGGTGCATCGGCGAGTTTTTCAAGGCGGCGGGGTTGGCGCGTTGAAGAGGTGCTGTTTTGTGTTTCTTGGGTTTGATCTGTTACAAATTGCAAATGATATTGATCGCTTGCCCATGTGAAAGGGCGGGTCTTTCGGCGCGCTTGCTAATCAGCGCGTCATGTCGGCGTTCGATGGTCATCTCGATTTGCGCCAGAGTGGAATGGGCGCCCGCAACAGCATCAACAAGGCAAAGAGGCCCATGTAGGCCAGCGGTTCACGCAGGTCGGCCTTGACCAGCCACAGAAAGTGCAGCACGGCGCACAAGGTCGCCGGATAGACAAGCATGTGCAACCGTGCCCAGTTGCGCCCCAGGCGGCGAACCATGCCGTCGGTGGAGGTGACGGCCAGGGGGATCAGCATCAGGAAGGCGGTGAAACCGATCGTGATATAGGGCCGTTCGATGATGTCCTCCCAGACGCCGCCGATCCGCAACTCACGGTCCAGCACCAAGTAGGTCAGCAGGTGCAGCAGCACATAGAAAAACGAATAGAGGCCGAACATGCGGCGCAAGCGTACCCATTCACGCCAGCCGGTCAGTTTGCGCAGAGGTGTGATCGCCAGGGTCAGAAGCAGTATCCGCAGCGCCCAGTCACCGGTGTGATGGGTGATGGTCTCCACCGGGTTGGCGCCCAGGTCCATGACCAATAGCGCAAGTGCTGGCATCAGCAGCAATACGAACATCGCCGGCTTGAATATCCTTGTGGTGAATTGCGTTCTGTTCATGCTGTTGCGGCGGGCGCCCTTGCAATAAAGGATCAATAATGCTTTTTCAGGTCCATACCCTTGTACAAGCCGGCAACCTGCTCGGCATAGCCATTGAATAGCAGGGTGTCTTTCTTGAACCACTCCCCCAGCGGCCGTTCCCGTTTCTGGCTCCAGCGCGGATGGCTTACATCGGGGTTTACATTGGCGTAGAAGCCATATTCCTCCGGTTGAAGATCGCTCCAGGTGGTTTTCGGGCGCGCCTTTGAAAACTTGATGGAGACAATGGATTTGATGCTCTTGAAGCCATATTTCCAGGGCACGACCAAGCGCAGTGGCGCGCCGTTCTGCTTGGGCAACACCTCGCCATACATGCCGATCGCCAGGGTGGTCAGAGGATGCATGGCCTCATCGATGCGCAGTCCTTCCTGGTAAGGCCAGTCGAGCAGGTCGAAGTTCTGCATCACCAGGCGATCCGGATCAAAAAGGGTCTCGAATATAACGAATTTGGCATCGCGGGTGGGTTGAAACCGTTTCAGTGCATCGCCCAGGGAAAACCCCACCCAGGGGATAACCATGGACCAGGTCTCCACGCAACGCAGGCGATAGATGCGCTCTTCGAGGGCGTGGGGCTTTAGGAAGTCCTCCAGGGTGAGGGTTCCCGGCTTTTCGCATTCGCCAGCAACGGTTACCGACCACGGGTCGGTCTTGAACAGCGCTGCGTTCTCCGCTGGTCCACTCTTGCCTACACCCAACTCGTAGAAGTTGTTGTAGGTGGTGGCATCTTCATAATCGGTGAGTGGGCCATCGATGCTGGCGATGCCCCGTGGAAGATCCTTGAAGATCTTGTTGCCCTGTAGATCGCGTGGGGGAGTTCCCAGGGCCATCAGGCCGCCAGTGGCGGTGACGCCGAGCAGGGCGCCGGCGCCTTGCAGGAAGCGCCGCCGTTGCTTGTAGACCGTCTTGTCGGTGATTTCCGAGGGCCGGATGTCATTGGGCTTGTTGATCAACATTTCTAAAACTCCTTTCGGAAACTTTGCCGGTCGGGTATTTAAACATACCGAATCTAAGCGCCTGTTGACGGTGGTGTCACCATATCCCAAAAAGTTCCCGAAAGCATCACGGGCCTTTCATGTAATACTCGCGATTTTGTGGAGATTCAGGGGGACTTGCGCAGGGCGATGAGGCGGGTGGATTGCCAGGCGCGGGATTGGTAGAAGGCGAGGGCGGGGGTGTTGTGCTGGTCGGCCAGCAGTTGCAGCCGGTCGATGTGTCGGTTGCGGCACCAGCCTTCGACCTGTTCGATGAGGGCGGTGGCTATGCCTTGTTGGCGATGTTCGGGGAGGACGATCAGGTCTTCGAGCAGTGCCGCTTCCTTGCCTTCGGCACTGGAGAGGGTGGTCTGGACCGAGGTCATGCCGATGATGCGTTTTTCCCGTTCGGCGACGAAGATCGCTGCGCGTTCGGGGTGATTGAGGAGCAGCGCCAGCCCGCGGTGCTGTTTCGCCGGGTCGATGGGGAAGTCGGGTTCGAGGGAGAAGAGGGCGGCGAGCAATTCCGTGAGTTGGCGAAGGTCGGTGTGGCTGGCGTAACGAAGGGTGATTTCCGGGGGAGGGTTGGGCATGGGTGCGGATTCTCTTGATGGGTAAAGTCAATGACGGGGCGGGGCGCGTCAAGTCGCGCGCTTCGGTACGGTGCGCCACGTTGCGCGCTTTGGTGTGGCGCGTCAAGCCTCGCGCTTCGGTGTGGTGCGTCACGTTGCGCATGGTTTTCCGGGTATCGTCAATCCCGTAAAGTCGCTTACGGAGGCAGGGAGTATTCGGCGCAATCCCTGTCGGTGATTTCCGTGTCTGGGTGGGAGTCTTTATGAAAGCTTTGGCGCTGCCGTACTATTCGCCGGGGCGCCTCATTTGCCGCATCTTGTGGCCTCGTTCGCGCACCGCCAGCCACTCTCGCAGTTCGCTGAGGAAGAAGTGACGGTTGTCCTCGTAGCTGAAGTGGCGCACGGTGTCGGGGTCGCGCTCCAGGTAGCGATGGGCGACGGCGGTGTACATCTTGGGCATCAGCGGGTTGATGGCGTTGTCCTGCACCAGCAGGCGTACCACCTGACGGAAGAGGAGGGCGAAGCGTCCGCCGTATTCGCCTTCGCGGACGGTGAAGTCGCTGAGCTGCTGTTCGTAAGGGGCGAAGAGCTGGGTGTAGCGATCCAGGTCCTCGGTTTGCTGTGTTTGGTGCTTGTTTTGCATCTGATTCAGTCGTCAGGGTAGGGGCGTGGCGCGTTGCTCGGCGATCTGGAGCAGGGCGCGGGCCTGTTTTTCGCACGCCTTGCGTACCTTGCCGTCGAGGGCCTTGCGCCAGCGTTCGGGGATGGCGTCGACGCCGTAGCGGGCGCCGGCGAGCATGCCGGCGATGGCGCCGGTGGTGTCGGCGTCGCCGCCGCGGTTGACCACGTCCACCAGGATCTCTTCGAAATTCTGGGCGGTTTCCAGGCCCTGAAAGACCGCTTGCAGGGTTTCGACGATCCAGCCGGAGGGGTTTTCGCCGCGGCGCTTGGTGGCGTATTCCGGATAGCGCTGTTCCAGTTCCGCGATCAGCCCGGGCCAGCGCTCGGCGGCGTCGCCGCGCAGCGCGGCGGTGATCATGCGCAACACGGTTTCGCCGCCGGCGTCGGCCTGGGGGTTGTTGTGGGTGACGTGGGCCTGGGTGCGGGCGTCTTCAAGCAGGCGGTGTTCCGGGGCGCGCCAGTTGAGCAGGGCGATGGGCAGGCAGCGCATGCAGGCGCCATTGCCGGCGCCGTGGGGGTTCTCCGCTACCCGGGGTTCGCCGGTGCGCCGGAATTGGCTGATGCCGCGGCGCACCGTGGCGCCGATATCCACGGGCTTCGCGCGCATCCAGTCGCTGAAGGCCGTGGCGACGGCGTGCGCCTCGACCTCGCCGCGGGCGAGGATGGCATCGCCCAGGGCAAGGGTCATCTCGGTGTCGTCGGTGACCATGCCTGGCTTGAGTTTGAGCCAGCCGCCGCCGATGATCTCGCGGTGTAGCTGGTGATGGTGGGCGATCTCGCGCGGGGTCATGAATTCGACGGTGGCCCCCAGGGCGTCGCCAACGGCGAGCCCCAGGTAGGCGCCCAGGGCGCGCTGTTCGATGCCGAGCGGGTCCCGTCGCGGATCGGGCATGGGCTACTCTTCCGGGCCGAAGCAGTTGGCGTAGTCGGCGCAGACCTCGCAACTGGGGGCGCGGCAGGTGTAGATGCCTTCGGCGTCGCAGAGCTGTTTGTACAGGAACTTCTTCCACTTCATGTCGCGGTCGTTGCGCAGCGCCAGCGGCTCGAAATGGTCGCGCATCAGGCGGCTGAGGTCGGGCCTTTGCCACAGCCCCAGGTCCTGCCACAGGTGGTCGGCGCCCATGCAGCCGGCGGTGACGATGTCGGCCATCCAGCTTTCCAGTTGCGTGCCGCTGGTGCGGTTCTGCATCAGCAGCTTGTGCAGGTCGGCCATCTCGTCGCGGCGCTCGGGATCGAGGGGCTGCCCGAGATCGGCGAGCGGCTCGGCGTTGTAGTCGGGAAAGTGCTCTTTCATCAGCGCCCGAAAGTTCTCCTCCCCTAGTCCCAGCCACTGGGGCATGACGCCCTCTCCCTGGATCCAGGAGGCGATGAGGCGCGCAAGGGTCTCCTCCGCGGGATCACCCTTGCGTGTCGTCATCAGGGCATCATACTGCTCTTGCAACGGAAACCTCTCGATCGATGCTGCCAAGGCGCGTGCGGACATTACATCGCCTCGTATTCGACGACGATGTCCTCGTCCCGGGGGATGAACTGGCAGGCGAGCCTCCATTCGCAGGGGCGGTCGTCTACGATCAACTGCTCCAGCTCATCCTTGCTGAGCTTGCCCAGTTGCCGAAGCACCTCGATCTCCTTGTCTTCCAGGTGGTAGCCCATGGGCTGCTTGTCGCCCAGGTATTTCACCCGGATCAGGCAACTGCCGCACTCGCCGTCGCCGCAGTCGAAGTTGATGGGGATCTTGTTGGTCTTGGCGATCTTGAGGACGGTCTCGGTGAAACTCCCGGCGACGGCGTAGACCGTCTTGTCCTTGTAGTCCGGGCTGCTGAAGGTAATAAGTGGCATATCTCTGTCCCTTTTCGTGTTGCTTTTACGGGTTAAGAGTGAAGGATCAGGCCGGTTTGACCTTGCAGTCGCCGATGATCTGGGCCTGGCAGGCGAGGCGATCGTGACGACCGGCCATGTTCTCCTTGAGGACCTTCTCTTCCAGCACCGAGGGCTCGGTGAGGTTGTTCCAGCCTTCGGTGACGTGCATCATGCAGGTGCCGCAATCGCCTTCGCGACAGCCGTAGATGATGCCCGCGCCGACCTTTTCCGAGACCTCGATGACCCGGGTGCCCGCGGGCACGTTGACGGTCTGCTCGATATCTTCGAAGGTGATTTTTGCTTTCGCCATGGTGTACCTCTGATGTTGTGTTGCCAATGGATGACTTGTTTGCGTCCAGCGTGGGACGTACTTCTCTCTCTCCAACCAGGTATTCAGTGCGACTAGTGGAGAGGCTTGCCCGGTGTTCGCTTTCGGCGCGCCGGTTACGCGCCGACTTCCCGCTTGCCAGCGGCGCCCGCGAGGTGGTTCGCTACAGATCGGCGAAGTCGAGAACCGCTTTCTCTCCGCCCAAGCCAACCAGATTTTCGGCGATCCGCTGGCCGAAGGAGCGACATTCGTCCAGCTCCTCTTCGGTGGGGATCAGCTTGACCCGGATACCCGGGTGCGGAATGTTCATCTTGAGGCCGCGCATGCGGTCCTCCACCAGTCGGATCGCCTCGCCGGACCAGCCGTAGGAGCCGAAGGCGCCGCCCAGCTTGCCTTGCAGGTTGACCACCGCCAGAGAGGAAAGCAAATCCCATACCGGTTTGACCGCGTCGCCGTTGATGGTGGGCGAGCCGAAGAGCAGGGCGTCCGCCTCTTCGATGAGATTGACGAACGGTTCCACCTCGCCCCCTTGCAGGTCGTAGAGGGAGACGCGCACGCCGGCGACGCCGCTGGCGCCCTCGTTGACCGCCTCGGCCATGCGTGCGGTGTTGCCGTAGGCGCTGATGTAAAAGACGATCAGGGTCTTCTCCTGGTCGCCTATGCCGTGGCCCAGCGCGGGGCTGGAGAGTTCCCGGTAGTGGGTGACGTAGCGGCGCGGCCGCTCGCGCAGGATCGGGCCGTGGGTGGGGGCGACCTGGGTCAGTTTGAGGGGTTCGATCAGCTTCAGGGCGTTGAGTACATGCTCCTTGAAGGGGCGCATGATATGGGCGTAGTAGTAGTCGAAGGAGAAGCGAAAGTCCCCCACCAGGTCGTTGAACAGGCGTTTGTCGCAATAGTGGCAGCCGAAGATGTCGCCGGAGAAGAGGATGCCCTCCTGCTCCAGATAGGTGCATTGGGTATCAGGCCAGTGCAGAAACGGGGTGTGCAGGAAGCTCAGACGGCGGTCGCCCAGCTCGACGTGATCGCCGGTGGCGACGGTGGTGTATTTCAGGTCTTCGCCGGCCTTGAGCAGGGCCTTGAGCATGGAGGTGGCGCGGCGTGAGATGTAGAGCCGCGCCTGGGGGGCGCGGCGCATCAGTTCCGGCAGGGCGCCGGTGTGGTCGGGCTCCAGATGGTTGAGCACGATCACCTTGATCTCGCTGTACTCCACCTGGGACTCCAGCCGGGCGAAGAATTCGTCGGCAAACTCTTCCTTGACCGTATCGATGACCGCCACGCCTTCACTGCCCTTGACCAGAAAGGCGTTGTAGGTGGTGCCGTTGGCGGTGCTGAGGATGATGTCAAAGGTGCGCAGGGTCGGGTCGAGGGCGCCGACCCAGTAGACGCCATCGGCGATCTCGACGGCGTCGCGGTGGGCGGAGACGTCGATCAGTGAGTTCATGTGGGGGCTTCACATGGGGTCGGGGTGTCGCCCATGGGGCAGGTCTGGAGGTCTTCGCTGGGCAGTCTCACGCCCAGTGCGGTGATCACCGGTCCCGCCTCAAAGCCGGCCTGGCGGGTCTCGCCGACGGCCATCAGCGGGCGGCGAATCAGCAGCGGCTCTTCGAGCATCATCGTCAGCGCCTCCTCCTCGGTGCAGTCGTGGATGGGGATCTCGCCGGACTTGACCTTGGGCGCGCTGGCGTTGAACCACTCGGGGATCGGCTGCTCGCCGAAAAAGGGGCGCAGGGTCTCGCGACGCCAGGGCTCGCTGAGCAGGTCGCGTACCTCCATCTCGATTCCCTGGCTGCGCAGCAGCGCCTTCTGCTGGGCGTTGCCCACGCAGCCGGGCTTCTCGAAGAAGATTAGGGTGCTCATTTTGCTCCTCGCTCTTCGTAGAGGCACATCAACATCGCCGAGTTACGCCGCCAGGCGCGCTTCGAGACCCGTAGCTCCACCGGCATCAACCCCGGGTTGGGGGCGATGGGCAGTTGCGCCTTGTGCCACAGGTTGCGGGCAATCTGGCTGGCGATGGCGCCAACGGTTGTCCGGGGTGTGGTGTTTTCCAGCGTGCATGCCAATGCCATGGGTTTTCTCCAATCGTGTTGCCTGAGAGCTTGATGCGCTATTTCTCGTCACGCCGCTCCCGCGGCGTGACGCATCTGGCGGCGCTCCCGCGCCCCCATTTATCCTTGCGGCGCAGGAGCGCCGATGGATGGGTGACACCGCGGGAGCGGTGTCACCAGTCGACTATGTCACCAGTCGACTATCTCAACGCGCCTGAATCTCCGCCATCGCCTCGCGCATCCGCTCCGGCGGGATGCCGGTGAGGGCGCCGGCGGGGTTGGCCCACTCGCCGAAGGGGTCGAGAATCGCCCCCTCGATGGGGCAGATGCTCACGCATTGCGGGTCGGCGTAGTCCCCGTCGCACTCGGTGCACTTCTTGGCGTCGATAAGGAAATGGGGGCGTGCCTCGTAGATCGCCTTGCTCGGGCAGACCGGCTCACAGGCCCAGCAGTTGACGCAGCTTTCGATGATTTCGTATGCCATGATCTTGTTTCCGTTTGTTCAGTTAACCGCGGATTCCGCGGATTTGCGCAGATTATTGACTGAATGAGTCATTGCGCAAACTTCGTGGATCGCCGAACGGTGCTCTCCTTCGTCGGTCACGCCTTTGCGGGTATGGCCGAGTTCAACTCGGCGATCCATCTGCGTTAATCGGCGAAATCTGCGGTTAAGCTATTCAAATAGACCTCAGGCCCCCATGCGCAGGCCGGTCTTCTCTTCACCCTTGTCGGGCAGGCCGTTGGCGACCATCTCGGCGTAGACCGCGGCCACCGCCTCTTCGATGGGCTCCATGGCGTGCTCGCCATTGGGGATGATGCCCGCCTCTTCCAGTTGCCCCCAGGGTTCGAAGCCGATCTTGGAGCAGAGCACCGCTTCGCAGCCATCCAGGCTGCGGATGATCTTTTGCAATACGGTCTCGGCGTCGCCGCAGGTGTCACCGCCACTGCAATAGAGATCTACCTTGCGGTGGCCGATGAAGCGCACGTCGTTGGCGGAGGCCTCGTAGATCAGGAACTCCCGGGCGTGGCCGAAGTGCTGGTTGATCACCCCGCCGCCGGTGGTGGCGACCGCCATCAGTACCGGGCGGGTCTCTTTCTTCGGTTTGATGAGAGAGGCGAGGGAGACGAAGGTCTCGCCGGTGTGGTTGCGCTGGGCCTCCAGGGTGGCGAGGGCCGCTTGCTGGTACTCGGCGCGCTTGACCATCGCCGCCTCGTAGTCGATATGCATGTCCTCGACCTTGTCCATGGTGAACTCGTCGCCGCGGTCCTCGCCCAGCATGCCCACGGCGTCGGCGCGGCACTGGCGGCAGTGGCGCATCATGTTCATGTCGCCGGCGCACTTGTCCTGAAGCTCCTGCAACTCTTCGTGGGTGGGGCCGCGCTGGCCCATGATGCCGTAGAAGGTGCCGTGTTCCGCTTCGGCGATCAGCGGCATGACGTTGTGCAGGAAGGCCCCCTTGGCCTTGACCACCTTGCTCACCTCTTCCAGGTGCTGGTCGTTGACACCGGGGATCATCACCGAGTTGACCTTCACCAGTACGCCCCGCTTGGCGAGCATCTCAAGGCCTTTCTGTTGCTGTTCGATGAGGATCTCGGCGGCCTTGCGGCCCTTGATGCGACGGTTTTTCCAGAAGATCCAGGGATAGATCTTGGCCCCCACGTCGGGATCGATGCAGTTGATGGTGATGGTGACGTGGTCGATGTTGTGCTTGCACAGTTCGTCCACATGCTCGGGCAGGGAGAGGCCGTTGGTGGAGACGCACAGCTTGATGTCCGGGGCCTTATCGGTGAGCTGGCGAAAGGTCTCGAAGGTGCGCTCGGGATTGGCCAGCGGGTCGCCCGGGCCGGCGATGCCCAGTACCGTCATCTGCGGGATGTTGGCGGCCACCGCGATCACTTTCTTTACCGCCTGATCCGGCCCGAGCAGCTCCGAGACCACGCCCGGACGGGATTCATTGGAGCAGTCGTACTTGCGGTTACAATAGTGGCACTGAATGTTGCATGCCGGCGCCACCGCCACATGCATGCGCGCGAAATGGTGGTGCGCGTCTTCCGAAAAGCAGGGATGATCCTTGATCTTGTCCCGAATCGAATCCGGCAGATGCGCTATCTGTTCGCTACCGCCGCCGCACCCCGAGGAGCTGCAACCGCCCCCGCTGGCCTCTTGGCCGATCACCTTCAATTCCATCGTAGAGCCTCCAGGTCATGCCCGTTATCGGATTCGGGAGGGTTGATGCAAGCGGCGTGCCTGCTTGTGAATAATTTTCAACCGATTGTTTCGGTTTGATAAAATTCGCCAGGGGGCGGGCGCTGTCGCATTCTTGACATTGGCGCGGCTGACCTGTGTGGCGTTGTCGACAGGGTCGGGGCGTACTCATGGGGCGGCCTGATCGGTGTCGCTTCGGGCGTCTTCGGGGAGGCCCGGCCATCGCGGGCGGTGCAATCGTCGGCGGGGTGTGTTAAGTTTTCCCACTGTGCGACGCTTTTTCCCGTGCCGCAAAAGTCGAAGAGGGGTGCGGAGGGAAGAGCAAGGCCCAGGCATCGCCGCTATTGGCGCAGGGGAAAAGGGGATTCATGAAAAGACTTACCGCTCTCTTGCTGCTGTCACTACCGATCTGGCTGGCCGTGACGACGGCCGCTGTCGCGCAGCCGTCCGCCGACGAAGGGCGGGCGGCGCCCGCGCCCTCCGCGGATACCCTGCGGGTGGGTATCTTTCCACGCCGCAACGCCACCCAGACGGCGACCCTGTTCAAGCCGATGCTCGACTATCTCGGCCAGCAGCTGGAGCGGCCGGTGGAGCTGATCACGGCGCGGGACTTTCCCGCCTTCTGGGAGGGCGTCGAGGCGCGGCGTTTTGATCTGGTCCATTTCAATCAGTACCACTACATCAAGTCCCATGCCTATCATGGCTATGACGCCGTTCTCAGCAATCAGGAGTTCGGCGAGGATGACATGGCCGGGGCGATCTATGTGCGCAAGGATTCGGGGATCAAGCGGGTGGAGCAGTTGCGGGGGCGGAACATCGTCTTCGGCGGCGGAAAATCGGCGATGATGAGCTATATAATCCCCACGGACCTGCTGCGGGCGGCCGGTTTGAACCAGGGGGATTATCGGGAGACCTTCGCGATCAGCCCGCCCAATTCGGTATTCGCGGTCTATTTCGAGCAGGCCGACGCGGCCGGCGCGGGCGAGGTGGTGTGGCGTCTGCCGCTGGTCAGCCAGCGCATCGACTCGGGACAACTGGAGCTGATCGCGGTGAGCGAAGGGGCGCCCCACCTGCCTTGGGCGGTGCGGGAGGAGCTGGACCCGGACTTGAAAAAACGCATTGTAGAAACCTTGAGCAACCTGGAAAATAGCGAGCAGGGTCGCGGTATCCTGAAGAGCGCCAAGTTGACGGGCATGCGCCCCATCGACGACGCGGCCTATGACGCCCACCGCGAGATCATCTTCCGGGTACTCGGGGAAAAATACCACTGATCGCAGCGTTCGTGCCATGGCATGAGAGCCAGCGAGGGATTGTGCAAATTGGCAAAACACTTTCGAGATTTACCGCTGGCGATCAAGTTCAGCCTGCTCACGGCGCTGATTCTGGCGACCACGCTCGGGCTCTCATCCGGTTATCTCATCGAACGGCAGCAGCAACTGGTGGAGCATCAATTGCAGGGCAAGGCGGAGAGTCTGGGGCGGTTTTTCGCCCTGATCGCGCCGGAGACCCTGCTCGCCTACGACTTCTCCACCCTTGATGACTATATCTCCGAGATCACCGCCCGCGAGGACGTGCTCTTCGCGCTGGTGGTGGATCGCGAGGATCGCCCCCTCACCACCCACGTTGACGCGACTAAGCGCCTCATGGCCGCCGCTTCCCAGGGCGCCCCGCAAGAGATGTTGCGGATTCGCGAGGCGCTGGCGCAGCGCGGCGACGTGATGCTGATGGATTTCGGGATTGCGCATCGCGGCGACGCCCTGGGGCGCCTGTTCATCGCGGTGGACCTGCTGCCCAGCATGAACGAGACCCGGCGTATCGCGCTGCGTCAGGGCTTCTGGTATCTGGGCGCGATCCTGCTGTTGAGCCTGCTGATCTACTTCGTCTTTCGAGTGAATGTGCTGCGTCCGGTGCAGGCCCTGATGCATGGGGCGCGGCGGGTCGCCGCCGGCGACTTCGAACAGCCGGTGCAAAACCCCGCACGCGACGAGCTGGGCCAGCTCACCGCCACCTTCAACGACATGATGAGCCGCATCCATCAGGAGCGGGAGGAGTTGCGCAAGCTGTCGCGGGCGGTGGAGCAGAGCCCGGCCTCGGTGGTGATCACCGATACCGAGGGGGCGATCGAATATGTCAATCCCCCGTTCGTGCGCATCACCGGTTATCGCCCCGACGAGGTGCTGGGAGAGAATCTGCGCATCCTCAAATCCGGACAAACCCCGGTCGAGGTCTATGAGGATCTCTGGCAGACCCTGAAACGGGGAGAGATCTGGACCGGGGAGCTGTGCAACCGCAAGAAGGACGGCGAACTCTACTGGGAGAACGCCACCATTGCGCCGATCAAGGATGACAACGGCGTCACCACCCATTTTATTGCCATCAAGGAGGACATCAGCCTGCGCAAGGATTACGAGCAGCGGCTCTTCCAGCAGGCCAACTTCGATCCCTTGACCAGCCTGCCCAATCGGGCGCTGGCGCTGGACAGACTCGAGCAGGCCATCCACAAGGCGAAGCGGGATGGCGACGCGGTGGCGGTGCTCTTTCTCGATCTGGATAACTTCAAGCATATCAACGACACCCTCGATCACGCCAGCGGCGACGCGCTGCTCAAGCATGTCGCCGTCGCCCTCGCCGAGACCCTGCGCGAGGGCGACACCCTGGCGCGACTCGGCGGCGACGAATTCCTGCTGGTGATCGACGAATACGACGATGGCAAGGCGGCCGAGGCCCTCAGCCAGAAGATCATTCAGGCGTTGTCGCAGCCCGTCGCGGTGGGCGGAGAGTCGCTGCGGGTCTCGTGCAGTATCGGCATTACCGTCTATCCCAGCGATGGCGAGGACCCGGCCATCCTGCTCAAGAACGCCGATAGCGCCATGTATCAGGCCAAGGCCGAGGGACGTGGCACCTATCGCTTCTTCACGCCCTCGTTCAACCAGGCGATGGCGAAGCGGTTGAAGACCGAGAATCAACTGCACGGCGCCCTTGAGCGTCAGGAATTCGAGGTCTTCTACCAGCCGATCGTGGATGCGATGAGCGGCGAGGTCGTCGCCGCCGAGGCGCTGTTGCGCTGGCGCAACGAGGAGTTGGGCGGCAACGTGCCGCCGGATCACTTCATCCCGCTGGCCGAGGAGATCGGCGAGATCAATAGCATCGGCGGCTTTGTGCTGCGTCAGGCGATCCAGCAGATGGCGCAGTGGCGGCAGCGCTTCGATGCGCCGCTGTGTATCGCCATCAACCTGTCGGCGCGCCAGTTCGCCAACGGCGGCATCGTCGCCGAGGTTGAGCGCGCCTTGCGGGAGGAGGGACTCCCCGCCGAGGCGCTGGAACTGGAGATCACCGAACGCCTGCTGCTCAACGAAAGCCACGGCTGCGCCGCCCAGCTCGCCCAGCTCAGGGCGATGGGGGTCAAGCTCTCCATCGACGACTTCGGCACCGGCTATTCCGCGCTCGGCTATCTCAAAGAGTATCCACTGGACACCCTCAAGGTGGACCGCTCCTTCGTCGAGGGCATCAACGCCGGCGACAGCGAATGCAACCTCATTCGCGCCATCATCGCCATGGCCGAAGGGCTCGATATGGAGGTGATCGCCGAAGGCGTCGAGACCGAAAGCCAGGCCCAATCCCTGCGCAAGATGGGCGCCAACTACCTGCAAGGCTATCTCTTCGCCCGCCCCATGCCCGCCGGCGAGTTCGAGGCCTATCTGACGGCGCGGGCGGGCGGTCGTAAACCACAATCCTGAAGTTGAACCACGAAACACGCGAAAAACACGAAAAATGCAGCAGGGTGCGGTAGGTGCGCATACCGGGGATTTCCGCCGCGGCCGGGGCTTGCAGCCCCGTCCCCACCGTTACGGCTCCACCAATGTTGGGAGAGTATCGCGGCTTCAGGGACGGGATAAGGGTACGGACGGGTTTGCAAAGCCCGTCCGGCGGGTGGAGGGTGCACTCCCCGCCTTGATCGAAGGGTTCCCTCCCCCACCGGGGGAGGGACAGGGAGGGGGTATTGGAGTTGGCAGGGCGGTTGAAAATCCCCTGCCAATGTCAAAGACCCTCCCCCCAGCCCCCTCCCGGCGGGAGGGGGAGCGGATTTGGATACGTAGGCCGGATAAGCGTAGCGCATCCGGCAGTTCCCTATGCGCGACGAAAGGCGCGAAAACAGGATTTCATACTTCAAGCTTCCCTCTTCAAACTTCGCAACTCACCCTCGCCGCCAACTGGTCCCCTCCGGCCCGTCTTCGAGCAGGATATTCATCGCCTTGAGGTGATCGCGGATGCGGTCGGCCTCGCCCCAGTTCTTCTCCTTGCGGGCGGTGATGCGTTGTTCGACCAGGTCGTCGATCTCGGCGTCGCTGAGGTTGTCTTCACCGCCAACGCCGCCTTTCAGGAAGTCCTCGGGGTCGTCCTGCAAGATGCCGAGAATGCCGCCCAGTTTCCGCAGCAGGGCGGCGTGGCCGGCGGCCCGTTCTGCGTCGCTGTCGCGCAGGCGGTTGATCTCGCGGGCCAGCTCGAAGAGTGCCGCCAGCGCCTCTGGGGTGTTGAAGTCGTCATCCATCGCCTCGTCGAAACGTCCGCGAAACGGCGGGGCGTCGCTGGGCGGGGCGTCCGGCAGGCCGCGCAGGGCGGTGTAGAAGCGGGTCAGGGCGGCGCGGGCGTGGTCGAGGTGTTCGTCGTCGTAGTTGAGGGGGCTGCGATAGTGGCTGGTGAGGATGAAGTAGCGGATCTCCTCGGCGCGGTAACGATTGAGGATCTCGCGTACGGTGAAGAAGTTGCCCAGGGATTTGGACATCTTTTCGTCGTTGATGCGCACGAAGCCGTTGTGCATCCAGGTGGTGACGAAGGGCTTGCCGGTGGCGGCCTCGGCCTGGGCGATCTCGTTTTCGTGGTGGGGGAAGGTGAGGTCCGCGCCGCCGCCGTGGATGTCGAAGGTGTCGCCCAGGCAGCAGGTGGACATGGCCGAGCATTCGATGTGCCAGCCGGGGCGCCCGTCGCCCCAGGGCGACTCCCAGGCGGGTTCGCCGAGCTTGGCCGCCTTCCACAGCACGAAGTCCAGCGGATCCCGCTTGCTTTCGCCGATCTCCACCCGTTCGCCGGCGCGCAGGTCTTCGGTGCTCTTGCCCGAGAGCTTGCCGTATTCGGGAAAGCTGGAGACGGAGTAGTAGACGTCGCCGTTGCCGGCTAGGTAGGCATGCCCTTTGTCGATCAGTCGCTCTACCATGGCGATGATCTCGGCGATGTGGGCGGTGGCGCGGGGTTCCTGATCTGGCGGCAATACCCCGAGGGCCGCGGAGTCGTCGTGCATCGCCCGAATGAAGCGGTCGGTAAGGTCGGTGAACGGCTCCTTGTTGTCGTTGGCGCGGGCGATGATCTTGTCATCAATGTCGGTGATGTTGCGCACGTAGGTGACGTCGAAACCGGCGGCGCGCAGGTAGCGGGCGACCACGTCGAACACCACCATCACCCGGGCGTGGCCGAGGTGACACAGGTCGTAGACGGTCATGCCGCAGACATACATTCGGACCTTGCCCGGTTCGAGCGGGCGAAATTCCTCTTTTCGACGGGTCAGGTCGTTGTACACCTTGAGCATGGGGTCTCCTTCGTCTGTCACGGGATTGGTGAAACGGCGTCGCTGGCAGCGGCTGAATGCTGTCCCTGTGGCGGCCAATTAAGGTATCATTGACGGTCGAGGCGGCATTCTAACAGAGTTTGTCGACAAAACATGAGAAACGGAGGCCACTGACGTGTTTGTCAAAAAGGTAATCAAGAAGGGCGCGCTGGCGCTGATGCTGACGTCCCTGTCCGGCATGCCGGCGTGGGCGGCGGACAAGGTGAATGTGCTGATGTCCACCAGCCTGGGGGATGTCGAGCTGGAGCTGGATCGGGAACGGGCGCCGATAACAGTGGAGAACTTTGTGCGTTACGCGGAATCGGGTTACTACGACGGCACCATCTTTCACCGGGTGATCCGCGACTTCATGATCCAGGGCGGCGGCTATACCCCGGCGATGGAGAAGAAGTCTACCCAGGACCCGATTCAGAACGAGGCCAAGAACGGCATGAAGAATATCCGCGGGAGCATCGCCATGGCGCGTACCCGCGATCCCCACTCGGCCACCTCTCAGTTCTACATCAACCACGCCGACAACTCCAACCTCGACTATCCCAGCTACGACGGCTGGGGCTACGCGGTTTTCGGTGAGGTGGTGGACGGCATGGATGTGGTCGACGCCATCGCCAGCGAACCGACTGGCGTCACCAATGGCATGCGCGACGTGCCCAAGACGCCGATTCTGATCACCCAGGTGACGGTATGCCCGCGGTCCGGATGCGTACGCGAGGCGGCGGCGCCCGAAGCGCCGCAGCCGGTGGTGAAAGAGACGACCGAGGCCCAATGATCCCGGCGACGAAAACCAGGATGCGCGTGCCATTTGTGTAGCGATTGTATCGTCTCTCAGCGAGCCGCGGAGATCGCGGAGGGGGATTATGCGTGTGCTTCGTGGCGCTGTGAGACCCTTTGGGTTGGCAATCCCCGGCAAACATCCGCGCGGCTCGATTTCTCGGATTACGCCAACCACCTCTCATTCAGGAGCGCCGGTCCTAAAGAGGGCCGGCGCTTCTTAACTTAGACGGAAATTTCAGCAGGAACCCCAGCATGATCAAACTCACCACCAATTACGGCGATATCACCATCGAACTCAACGAAGCGGCGGCCCCCAAGAGCTGCGCCAACTTTAAACAGTATGTTGAGGATGGGTTTTACGACGGTACCCTGTTTCACCGGGTGATCAATGGCTTCATGATCCAGGGCGGCGGATTCGAGCCGGGGATGATCCAGAAGCCGACCCGCGAACCCGTTGAAAACGAAGCTAAAAACGGCCTCAAGAACGAGATCGGGGCGCTGGCGATGGCGCGCACCTCCGATCCCCATTCCGCCACCTCCCAGTTCTTCATCAACGTCTCCAATAACGGTTTCCTCGACTTTCCCGGACAGGATGGCTGGGGTTACTGCGTCTTCGCCAAGGTGAGCGACGGCATGGATGTGGTCGAGAAGATCAAGGGCGTGGCGACGGGCAACGTCGGCCCGTTTGGCGATGTGCCGGTGGACGAGGTGCGCATCGAAAAGGCGGAAGTGATCTGATTGATGACGGACCTGTTCATTTCGGATCTGCACCTGAGCGCCGAGCGGCCGAAGGTGCTCTCCCGCTTTCTTGCCTTCCTGCAAGCGCGCGCGGCCGAGGCGGACCGGCTCTTCATCCTCGGTGACCTGTTCGATGTGTGGATCGGCGACGACGACCGGGAGCCGCCGATCCCGCTGGTGCTGGAGGCGCTGGCGGGTCTGGCGGAGCGGAATACCCGGCTGTTGGTGATGGGCGGCAACCGCGACTTTCTGATCGGGGAGGGCTTCGCCGCCGCGACCGGCGCGGAGCTGCTGGCGGACCCCTGCGTGATGGAGATCCAGGGCAGGCCGATGTTGTTGATGCATGGGGATCAGTTGTGCACCGATGACGTTACCTACCAGCAGGCGCGGGCCTACCTGCGCAATCCCGCTACCATCGCCGAGTTCGCCGCCCGTTCTTTGCCGGAAAGGCGGCTATTGGCCTCTCAGTATCGCAGCAAGAGCGGTGAGGCGACCTCTCTCAAGGCGGCGGATATAATGGACGTCAATCGCGCTACGGTGGTCGAATATCTGGAGAGCTACCAGGTGAATTATCTGGTTCACGGTCACACCCACCGCCCCGGCAAGCATCGGGTCGCCTGGCGGCGGGGTACCGCCACCCGCCATGTACTGCCGGAGTGGACCGAAAGCGGAGGCGGTTACCTCGCGGCCAGCGACGGCAAGCTGACCGCCGGCGACTGCTGACTTCCACCATGAATCGGGCGACGACCGCCCAGGGGTCTGACGAGGGCCATGACGAGCGAAAAGCAACAGATCATCCTGCTCGTTGACGACGAGGAGCTGAACCTCAAGGTTATCGCCGGCTATCTGTCTGGCCTTGGCGCGCGTCTGATTGGCGCCCTCAACGGCATGGACGCCATCGAAAAGGCCTCCGGCATCCCCCCTGACCTGATCCTGCTTGACGTGGTGATGCCGGAGCTGGATGGCTTCGAGACCTGTCGTCGCATCAAGCAGAGCGAAGGGCTCAAGGACATCCCGGTGATCTTCCTCTCCACTCTCGACGATGTGAAGAGCAAGGTCAAGGGTTTCGAGCTTGGCGGCGACGACTTCATCAGCAAGCCGATTACCAAGGAAGAGCTGGTGGCGCGGGTTCGGCACCATCTGAATCTGCGCAGGATGCGCAACCGGGTCGAGGAGCAGAACCGCCGTCTGAAGGCGGAGGCCTATCGCCTGAGCAAGGCGGAAAATGCCCTCAAGGAGAGCGATCGCCGCTTCAAGCTGCTGTTCGGCAACATCAAGATCGTCATCGGCATGCTCGATCCGGAAGGGCGCTACATCCAGCTCAACGACTTCTGCGAAGAGATGTTCGGCTACACCCGCCAGGAGATGAAGGGGCGGAGTTGTCTCGACGTGCAGCACCCGGATGAACGCCAGCGCTCGGTCGAGGCGATGGAGCGGATGCGCGGCGGCGAGGAGTCCTACGTCGAAACCGAAAAGCGCATGCTGCGTAAGGATGGCGGCGTGTTCTGGGGCAATCACACCCTGTCGGTGATTCGGGATGCCAGCGGCAGGTGCCGCGGCTTCGTCTGTTTCGTTACCGACATTACCGAGCGCAAGGCCTCCGAGGAGTTGCTGCGCAAGCTCTCGCGGGCGGTGGAGCAGAGCCAGAACACGGTGATGATCACCGATCCCGAGGGGGTGGTGGAGTTCGTCAACCCCGCCTTCACCACCAGTAGCGGCTACAGCAGCGAAGAGGTGCTGGGCAGTCGCGCCCGTTTTCTCGGCACCAGCAATCAGGATTCCAAGCTCTACAAGGAGATGTGGGGGGTGATCTCCCAGGGCGGGGTGTGGCGCGGGGAGTTCGCCAATCGCCGCCGCGACGGCTCGCTCTACTGGGAGATGGCCACCATCTCGCCGGTCAAGAGCGAAGACGGCAAGATCACCAACTTCGTCGTGGTCAAGGAGGACATCACCAGCCGCAAGCGGGCGGAAGAGGCCCTCAAGATGGCCAAGCAGACCGCCGAGCACGCCAAGCGCATGGCGGAGGGGGCGAGCAAGGCCAAGAGCGACTTTCTCGCCACCATGAGCCACGAGATTCGCACCCCCATGGGCGGCGTGCTGGGCATGGCGGATCTGCTGCTGGATTCGGAGCTTACCGAAAAGCAGCGTCAGCAGGTGGAGACCATCCGCCGTTCCGGGCGCACCCTGATACGGGTGATCAACGATATCCTCGATTTCTCCAAGATCCAGGCCGGCAAGATGGCGCTGCAGAGCCGCAGCTTCAATCTCGGCGAGGTCATCGACAACATGGCCGACCTGTTTCGGGAGAAGTTCGAGGCCAAGGGGATCCGCTTTCACGTCGCCAATCCGCCGGACAAGGTGCCGCAACTGCTGCAAGGTGACCCGGAGCGGCTCAGTCAGATCCTCTACAACATTGTGGGTAATGCCGAGAAGTTCACCGATAAGGGCAGCGTCTTTGTCGAGGTCTCGGTCGCCGAGGATCGGGAGGACGACATCAAGCTCCGCTTCGACATCACCGATACCGGCATCGGCATCTCCGACGCCTATCGCGAGCAGATCTTCGAGGCCTTCTCGCAGGAGGATGCCTCGGTCAACCGCAAGTATGGCGGCACCGGCCTAGGGCTGGTGATCTCCCGCAAGCTGGTCTCGCTGATGGGGGGCGAACTCAACTTCTCCAGCGTCGAGGGCAAGGGCTCCAACTTCTGGTTCACCGGCAATTACGGCAAACAGGAGTTCAGCGCCGAGAACGAATACGAAGCCGAGCGACGCCAGAAGCGGGAGAGCGAGAAGATCACCTTCGACGCCCATATCCTGGTGGCCGAGGATAATCTGGTCAACCAGCAGGTCGCCAAGGACACCCTGGAACTGATGGGCTGCGAGGTGGAGATCGCCGAGGATGGCGAGCGTGCGCTGGAGATGCTCTCCAACCGCCATCCCGATTTCGATCTGGTGCTGATGGACTGCGAGATGCCGGGTATCGACGGCTATCAGGCCACCGCCCAGTGGCGGGAGATCGAAGAGGAGCGAAAGATACCGCGGATTCCGGTGGTGGCCCTCACCGCCCATGTGCTGGATACCTTTCGCGACAAGGCGATCAACTCCGGGATGGACGACTTCATCTCCAAACCCTTCAGTCGCGTCCGCTTGCAGGATGTACTGATCAAATGGCTGCGGGACGGCGGCGTCGAGAGTGGCGCCACCGCCCAGCGGCGCAAACTCAAGGCGCGGTCCAAGGAGATCAACGTGAGCGATGCGTCACTGGACATGGAGGTGATCGAGCAACTCAAGGACATGGATATCGTCACCCTGGTACAGCTCTATCTCAAGCAGTCGCCGGAGATCCTGCAAAAGATCTACAAGGCGGTGGAGGAGGGGGATCACGACAGGGTCCGCAAGGCGGCGCATACCCTCAAGTCTTCCAGCGCCACCATTGGCGCGATGCGCCTTTCCCAGATGTGCAAGCGGCTTGAGGACGCCAACCGGGAGAGATTCTCCATGGCCGACCTCAGTCTGGAGGAGTTGCAGACCGAGTTCCTCACCGCCTGCCACTCACTGCTGGAAGTGATCGAGAACGACGATGAATGACAAAAAAACGCCCGCCCCAGTCAGGCCCCGTATCAAGGTCGACATCAAGGAGATCGAGCAGCTGAGAGAGAATCTCGCCGAGATCGAGAGCCTGTGGGGTGACCTGCTCTACGTGGAGTGGACCGCCGACGGATGCGGGCGCATGAACGAACTGACCCGTCGCATCTACAATGACCCGCTACTCAAGAAGTTGCCCAACCTGACCAAGGCGGCGGACGCCCTGTCGCTGCGACTGGGGAGCGTGATCGAGCAGGGTGAGCACCCCAGCGCCGAGCTGCGGTTGGAGATCGACGCCCGCATCCGCGTCCTGAAATGGAAGGTCGAGGCGCTCAAGGAGGGGGGCAAGGCGAGCGAGCGCGCGCAGGCGGAGGCCAAGCGCCAGGAGGAGGGGGATCGGGAAGGCGTCCTGAGCGCGCGTCCGCTGGTCTACCTCTTCGACCCGGACACGGAGTACGCCGCGACCCTCTCGCTGCAGATGGGCCAGAATGGCTACGAGGTGGAAACCTTCAGCAAGCTCGATGATCTGCTCGCGGCCTTCGCCCAGCGTGCGCCCTCGGCACTGGTGGCCGACGCCTTCCTCCACGAGGATGGCGTGGACGTGCTCGACGCGGTGTCCGAGCTGATCGGTCGCGACGATGACAAGATCCCGCTGCTCTTCATCGCCGCGCGCGGCGACTATGTCTCGCGCCACAAGGGCTGGGCGGCGGGTGGTCAGGCCTATCTGATGAAGCCGGTTAACGTGCCGGCGCTGGTGGGCAAGCTCGACGAGCTGACCCAGTCCAGCGACCTGGAGCCCTACCGGGTGCTCATCGTCGACGACGACATGATGGTCTCCCAGTTCAACGCCCAGGTGCTGCAACAGGCGGGCATGAAGACCTATGTCATCCAGGAGGCGAAGGAGATCATGAAGGGGCTGATGGAGTTCAAGCCCGACCTGATCCTGCTTGACCTCTATCTGGACGATTGTAACGGCTTCGACATCGCCGAGCTGATCCGCCAGGAGGAGGCCTTCGTCAACGTCCCGATCTTCTTTCTATCCGGCGAGAAGGCCCGGGATGTCCACCTCCAGGCGTTGCAGGTCGGGGCGGATGACTTTCTGGTCAAGCCGGTGGATCGGGAGTGGCTGGTGTCGGTGGTGCGCAGTCGCATCAAGCGCGGCCGCGCCCTTGGCGCCCGGATCAAGTACATGGGCCGGCGCGACTCGGCCACCGGTCTCTACAACCGCGGCTACTTCCAGCGTCGTCTCGAACAACTGCTGCTGGATCAGCCGCCGGGCTCGCTGGGCCTGATCTACGTCACCCTGGACGGCTACGACGGGCTGCGCACGCTACTCGGCGTGGCCGGCCTGGAGCGGCTGGTGGCGGATGTGGCGCGCATCGTCACCCTCGCCGCCACCTCCGAGGACCTCACCGCCCGGGTCGAGGACTACGGCTTCATGGTGCTCTCCCATCGCCGCCATTGGGAGCATTTCGTCAATCTCGCCGAGTTGCTGCACAAACGCATCGGCGAATACCGGGTGCCCGGGCTGGAGCAGGGCAACACCATCACCGCCACCGTCAGCGTCGGCCTGTGCAAGCGCGAGGAGTCGTCGCTGATCATCGCCGAGGTGGAGGAGACGGGGAGCGACGCCGCCCGCGAAGGGGGGAATCGGGTCGCCATCGCCCCTTCGCTGGCGGCCATCGCCGAACTCCAGGACGACCACAAGAACCATCTCACCCAATTGGTGGAAAACGCCCAGGCGGGGCGGGTCCATCTCGCCTACCAGCCCATCGTCTCGGCCCAGGGCGACGGGGTGGAACGCTACGAGGTGCTGTTTCGCATCAGCAACGAACTCGGCGAGGAACTGCCGGTGGGCAAGCTGCTCGCCGCCGCCGGGCGCGCCGGCATGATGAAGAAGATCGACCAGGGGGTGTTGCGCCAGGCCATGGTCAGCGCCAAGAAACGCTTCGATCAGGGCCGCCTCGCCACCCTCTTCGTCAAGGTCTCCGCCGACTCCCTTGACCCGGACCACCTGATCAAGCTGGTCAACCACGACCTCAAGAATCGCGGCCTGCCCGGCGAGATCCTGGTCTTTCTGCTCCCCACCAAAGGCGTGCGCAAGCGCGCCGCCGTTGTCGGCCCGCTGATCGGCAAGCTCCATGATATGGGCTGCCACGTCGCCCTCGACCACTTTGGTGAAAACGACGCCGACCTCAAGCTCCTCGACGACCTGGAGGTGGATTTCGTCAAGTTTCACTCCGTGCTTGCCCAGGAGATCAACCACCACAACCCCAAGAAGATGGAGAACCTTCAGCGGTGGGTCAATGAGGTACGCCAACGCAACGCCGGCACCATCCTTGGGTTCATCGAAAACGCCTCCTCCATGACCATCGCCTGGCAACTCGGCGTCGATCTGATCCAGGGCAACTTCGTGCAGCCCGCCGAAGGGCACATGACCTTTGACTTCGTCGCCAATAGCTAAGGGGCGTGAGGATGCAATATCCCTCCCCGCGGCTGAATCAGATCCCCCCTCAATTTGCTCGGTAACGCGATCAAGTTCACCGATGCGGATAGACGCGCCGACGGCAGTGGTCTGGGGCTCGCCATCAGCGGCTAGCTGGTAGCGATGATGGGCGGGCGGCTGGAGCTGGAAAGCGCGCCGGGTCGCGGCCCGGCGAACAGGGCTGGTGAAAACACAGGGGATGATGAAGCAGCGTTCCGGGAGTTGAGCCAATCCCTCATCGAAAACCCGCCGCGAAAGGAGGTATTGACGACGAAATGGAGCGGCTTATCGAACATGTGTAGCGGGTGTTGGCCGATCCAGCGCAGGATATCTGGCAAAAAATACGATTGCCAATTGCGCTGAGAATGATCTGAGTGAAACCGTCCGCAACAACGTCTCCATAGTTTCGTGTAATATGGTCCATCGTCCAACTAAAGCAAAAAGTGAGGGAAATTCCATGCAGGGCATAGCCGGTAATGAGTACCGTTACGTGATGGAGATGGCGGTGCGGGACTATGAGTGTGATATCCAGGGGATCGTGAACAACAGTGTCTATCAAAACTATCTTGAGCATGTTCGGCATGAATTCCTGAAGGAGGTAAAGGTAGACTTTGCCGAGCTGGCCCGCCAGGGCATCAATCTGGTTGTGGTGCGGGCGGAACTCGACTACAAGCTGCCGCTAACCAGTGGCGACCGTTTTCTGATAGGGCTTAATGTCGAGCGGGAGTCGCGGGTGAAGTTCGCTTTTCTGCAAGACATCTATCGCGCCGAGGATGAAAGGCTGGTGGTGCGGGGCAAGATTCTTGGAACCGCGTTGAACGAACGGGGCAGGCCGGCCATTCCTCCCGAGCTGGATGCGATTATTGCTTGAGTCGGGCGCGCGCTCCGGCTGAAGCCTCGACCTCCCAAATGGCCCCGGGCCCCGGGCGCCGGAGGCTGAGGCTTCAGCCGGGATTTTGGCGTAATGGCATTGATGACGTCCTTGTCGGCGGCCATCCTTTTACGGGCTGCCCGGTAGCCGCCAAAGATCTTGCGGCGACGATCCTTCCCCTTCCCCTCTCCCTGGTCCGCGCTGACCCAGGTGTCGCGATCCTGCGCATGACATCACTCTTGTAACGCTCCCATCCTCGCCCCTCTTTAATTCCTCTCTCGAAGTCTAGTTATCGCTTGCGCTATCCCTCTCCCCTCCATGATTGATTAGAGTACGAAATTATTTGCGCCAGATCATTGACGCGTACCATGGGTAAGATGTTAACCTGTTAAAGGTTTCATCAACCTTTTCCTCTGTGTATCGCTTGACATGTTGTGTTGGCATGACATTTGAGCACGAAGTAATTTTTGCGAATGGCGTTTGCCATCCGCCTGCGTAAGCCTTGGGCGCATTGAGGTATCGATATGCAAAAGAACACCAAATTCAAGAAATACGGGACACATCTTGGGGCCGCCGTGGCCCTGGCGATCAGCGGTAACCTGGCCGCACAAACCCCTTCGACGGAAGAGATCCTGCGTCAGCTTGAGGCGCTCAAGGGCAAGGTGACGGAACTGGAGACCCAGCTCAAGGCCGCCCAGCAGCGCGAGCAGGCCCGTGATGCCGAGGTCGAGGAGAGGGTCGCCCAGCAGGTTGAAGAGGTCTACGCCGCCAAGGAGTCCTCGCGGGAGGGCATCAACGTCCATGGCGCGGTGCGCTTCCAGTACACCAATGAACGCTACAACGAAGGCAACAAGGATCGTGGCGGCGATTTTGATTTCGATACCTTTCGCATCAACCTCGACGGCTCCATCGGCGATGTGATTCTCTCCGGTGAATACCGCTTCTACCAATACATGCACACCCTGCATCACGCCTGGGTCGGTTACGACTTCAGCGACGCCTTGCAGGTTCAGGCGGGCATCAACCAGGTACCCTTCGGCATCACCCCCTACAACTCCCACAACTTCTTCTTCAGCTCCAACTACTACGTCGGGCTGGAGGATGACTATGATGCTGGTATCAAGCTGATCTACGACGAAAAGCCCTGGAACCTGCAACTCGCCTTCTACAAGAACGATGAACAGGGCGGCGTGGACGGTTATGTCAGCGATCGCAGTGAGCGCTACTCCTACGACGTGGTCGGCTATCGCGACGGCGAGGGGATCTGGGACGCGCCGGCCCACGCCGTCGCCGAGAACAACACCTTCAACGGCCGCGCCGCCTATACCCTCTCCTATGGAGACGGCTGGAGCACCGAGCTGGGCGCCTCCGTGCAGTTCGGCGATCTGCATGACGGCAATGGTAGTGTCGGCGATCACGGCGCCTACGCCATTCACCTGCTGGGCAACTATGGCCCCTGGAACCTGCAACTGCAGGCCACTGATTACGAATACGATCTCGACTCGGGTGCGGATCTGATGGCGGTGGGGGCCTACGCCTTCTACGACACCATCCCCGCCGAGGCTCGCACCTACACCGCCGGGCTCTCCTACAGCATGCCGGTCAAGATCGGCCCGATCACCAATCTGACCTTCTACAACGACTACTCCCTGATTACCGACAAGTCCGCCGATCTGGACGACACCTGGATGAACGTCACCGGCGTGGCGATCAGCGCCGGCGGCGTCTATGCCTACCTCGATTATGTGCTGGCCAAGAACCAGCCCTTTATCGGCGGCACCATGGCTGGTGACGCGGATGATTCGGAGAGCCGCATCAACCTGAATATCGGCTACTACTTCTGATGCCTGTATCGACGCCCTCAGCCGAGGGCGTCGTGTTGATGGGGTATCTACGCGAGGTTCGGATTGACGAGGAGGCCGAATGGCTCAGAATCAAGACAAGTATAGTATCGAAAACACCGACTACGAGGTCGGTCAGGATAATGTTCAGAAGTGGGGTTTCGACATCCACAACCCGGTGTTCGGTATCAGCGCGGGGTTCATCCTGCTCTTTCTCATCGCCACCCTGGTCAGCGACGCCACCACCGCCAAGGAGATGCTTGACGGTCTGAAGTGGGACATCATCGGCGCCTTCGATGTGCTGTTCATGTGGGCCGGCAACATCTTCGTGCTCTTCTGCCTGGCCCTGATCGTCTCGCCCTGGGGCTCGATCCGCCTCGGCGGGGCCGACGCCAAGCCGGAACACTCCACCATCTCCTGGCTGGCGATGCTGTTCGCCGCCGGCATGGGGATTGGCCTGATGTTCTGGAGCGTCGCCGAACCGGTCGCCTACATGACCGGCTGGTATGAGACCCCCCTGGGCGTTACCCCCAACACCCCGGAGGCGGCCAGCATGGCGATGGGCGCCACCATGTACCACTGGGGTCTGCACCCCTGGGCGATCTACGCGGTGGTGGCGCTGTCGCTGGCCTTCTTCGCCTATAACAAGGGGCTGCCGCTGTCGATTCGCTCGATCTTCTATCCCATCCTGGGTGATCGCACCTGGGGCTGGGCAGGGCATGTCATCGACATTCTGGCGGTGCTGGCGACCCTGTTCGGGCTGGCCACCTCGCTGGGGCTGGGGGCGCAGCAGGCCGCGGCGGGCATCAATCACGTGTTCGGTATCGAAAGCGGCATCGGCTTGCAGATCATTGTCATCATCGGTGTCACCGCGCTGGCCATCATCTCGGTGATTCGCGGCATCGAGGGCGGCGTGAAGCTGCTGAGTAACGTCAACATGCTCATCGCCTTCGCGTTGCTGATCCTGGTCGCGCTGCTAGGTTTCGCGGTGGCGATGGGCAACATCGGCACCACCATCGGTTCCTATGCGCAGAATATCATTCCGCTGAGCAATCCCCACGGGCGTGAGGACGAGGCCTGGTTCCAGGGCTGGACCGTCTTCTACTGGGCCTGGTGGATCTCCTGGTCACCGTTCGTGGGCATGTTCATCGCCCGCGTCTCCTCCGGTCGCACGGTGCGCGAATTCATTACCGCCGTGCTGCTGGTGCCAACCGCGGTAACCATCTTGTGGATGTCCATCTACGGCGGCATCGCCCTGGATCAGGTGGCCAATCAGGTCGGCGCGCTGGGCAAGGAGGGTCTTACCGAGGTGCCGCTGGCGATGTTCCAGATGTTCGATGAGCTGCCCATGGGCACCTTGCTATCCATCGTCGCCATCGTGCTGGTGCTGGTGTTCTTCATCACCTCCTCCGACTCCGGTTCACTGGTGATCGACAGCATCACCGCCGGCGGCAAGGTCGACGCGCCGGTACCCCAGCGCATCTTCTGGGCCAGCATCGAAGGCCTGATCGCCATCGCCCTGCTGTGGATCGGCGGCACCGAGGCGATTCAGGCCCTGCAAGCGGGGGCCATCTCCACCGGCCTGCCGTTTACCTTTGTACTGCTGCTGATGTGCGTCAGCCTGGTAATGGGGTTTCGCACGGAACGGCGTTGATCGAACCCGGTCAGGCGCAACACCGAAAAATCCGGCCCCAGGGCCGGATTTTTTTATGCCCGCCGGAGTGGCAAACGCAGTTTGTCACGGTTCTGGCGTACAAGCCCCTCTCCCTGAGTGAGAGAGGTTGGGGGGAGGGCTCAAATGCTTGAAAATACGTCGCTCCAAGAATTTGCCGCGCCCCGATGTAGCAATCGGGTTG
>JAABSM010000056.1 GCA_011390365.1 Gammaproteobacteria bacterium | reverse complement strand
TGCAAGCCCCGTCCGGCAAGGGAGGCGGGAACTGGCGTGCCGCTAGCTTAATGACATGGTATGCGCCTTGGCGTGGCAAGGGCTGTACTCCAAGCAGGGGGCGCAGCGATAACGGTGCGGACGGGGCTGCAAGCCCCGTCCGGCAAGGGAGGCGGGAACTGGCGTGCCGTTAGCTTAATGACATGGTATGCGCCCTGGCGTGTCAAGGGCTGTACTCCAAGCAGAGGGTGCAGCCATAACGGTGCGGACGGGGCTGCAAGCCCCGCCCGGCAAGCCGCTGCAAGCCCCGTCCCGCGGGGTAAAGGGCGGCTGCGCGGCGCATCGACGCCCGCTTGAGCAGGGCGTAGGCTTAACGAAAGAGCACGGGAATGTTGAAACGGTTTAGAGATCGAATGCGACAGGCCGAGCCGGTATCCGCTAGTGTTACCAGCGATGAAAGGCCGCCTTTTTTTATCTTGGGGTGCGTGCGCTCGGGGACGACCATGCTTCGCGATATCCTGCGCCGGCATCCGAACCTGGAGAGCCCGGAGGAGACCCATTTTTTCCGTTGGAGCGATCCGTTTCGCAGTCCTCGATATCTCCATCCCTACCGTAATAACCCCGACATCAAAAAACAAAGGGAGATGGATGGGATAAGCGAGGAGGAGTTTCGGGAGATGCTGTCGGCATCGTCGTCCAAGGCCTCTTTGGCCGCGAACTATGGGCGCCTTTTCCTGGAGCGGCGCGATAACCCGAGTGGTCGGTGGTTCGATAAGACGCCGCAGAATATCTATGGGATATTGCTGATCAGCGCGCAGATGCCGGAAGCCCGATTCATCCATATCCATCGCAATCCGCTTAACGTCGTGGCGAGCCTGTTTGAGGGAAAGGTGATGGCCATCGATGACCTGTATGGGGCGGCCAACTATTGGCTGGAGAGCATGCAGATCATGGAGGGGTACAAGAAGGGGCATGGCGACCGGGTTCTTGAGGTCGCCTATGAATCGCTGACGGATGACCCCGCCGCGGAGGTGGAGCGGATCCTCGCCTTCCTGGGTGAGCCGGGGAGGATTGAGTTGGAGCCGGGGTTCGTCCACAAGGAACGCAACCGCTACCGCACGGTTTTGAGTAAAGATCAGATCAATCAGGTACTCGCGTTCTGTTCTCCCTATTACGAGGGATACGGGTACCCTCCCGATCCCTAGGCGTGGTGGAGTTTTGTCAAATTGAGGGCGTCTCTAATGGCATTGAAAGCGTGTATTCCACCCTCGAACCGGGTCGCTACTCAGAGGCTGCTCCAGGAGGAGGAGCGTCGGGTGGTGCGGAAGTACGGCAGGATCAACCCAAGAAAGATGCCAGCGATAATCGTACCCCCGCCAATCAGGAACCACATCTGTTCGGAGCTGTTTTCCAGCTCCCGCTTCTCCTGCTTCAGCTCTTCGCTCTGGCGTATGAGGCCGGCGAGTTGCTGGCGTAGTTCGTCACGCTCCCGGGCGACCTTTACCGGTTCGGCGAAGGCCTTGCGAAAATCCGCCAACTCCTGCTCGATGCGGTTTTTTTCGGCGGCGACCTGTTCGTGTTCGGCGACGAGTTGGGCGTGGGAGGTCTTCAATTCGTCGAGTTCGGCGGCGAGCTGGTCCGGGGCCTGGCGAAGCGCCTCCAGACGTTCCCTGGCCTCGGTGAGTTGCTCGCGGGCGCTGGGTTCGTCCATCAGATAGCGGGTGAGTACGTAACCGACCTTGCCCTCTTCGTTGCGAACCTTGCTGTAGCCTTTGTCGTCGTCTTCACCAAGGACCTCCAGGCGATGGCCGCTGGGTAGCATGCTGATGATCTTGTGATCGGTCGCCATGCCGGAACGCATGGTAACCTTGAACTGGTCCGATACGAACTTGACGCTCGCCGCCTCTGCCGTTGCCAACGAAAACGCCGACAGGATGAGGAAAAAGATTCCGGTGACCGGGTGATTGCGGTGTGTGACTTGTTTCTTCATGCCCCCTATTATATACACACCGGGTTTGCGAATGCGTGAAAGGATCGGTAAATTGCACATACGGAAGAGACCAAAGTGAAGCTGACAATGACGGGCGCCGGTGAGCAAGAGTATCGCATCCTCCTGATCGATGATGAACCCAGGAATTTGGGGGTATTGAGTGTGATCCTGGAGCGCAGGGGTCTGGAGCTGCTGACCGCACGCAACGGCGAGCGGGGCCTGGAGATCGCCGAGCTCAACCATCCGGATCTGATCCTGCTGGATGTGATGATGCCGGGTATCGATGGCTTCGAGACCTGTCGTCGCCTCAAGCAGAATGAGGCAACCGCGGATATCCCGGTGATCTTCACGACCATCCTCGATGACCTGGCGAACAAGCTGGTCGGGTTTCAGGCGGGGGCGGTGGATTATCTCTCCAAGCCTTTCCAGGAAGAGGAGGTGGTGGCGCGGGTTGGCAAGCACATCGAGATCCATCGGCTGCAACAGGCCCTGCAGGCGCGCAACCAGGAGCTGGAGCAGAAGAACGAAGAGCTGGAGTCTTTCGCCCATACCGTGGCCCACAATCTGAAGACCCCGATCGGCCAGGTCAAGAGCCTCTGTGATACCCTGCAAGATGTGGAGATCGGCGGCCGCGAGTTCAATTCACTGGCGAAATCGTTTCTCCCGCTGCTCTCCCAGTCATCGGAAAAACTGCTGGGAACGGTAGATGCCCTGCTGTTATTGGCGCGCATTGAGAAGGGACAGTTGCCGGAGTACCTGAGAGAGTGCGATGTCCGTCAGTTGGCGGTGGAGGCGCTGGACACCTTGGGTCCCACCATCGAGGGCAGGGGCGCCGCCGTGCAGTTCGAGGGGAAGTCCTGGCCCAAGGTCAACGCCCACGGCCCCTGGATCGTGGAGATATGGAAAAATTACATCAGCAACGCCTTGAAGTATGGCGGTGAGCCGCCGCGTCTGGTGCTGGGGGCCGAACGGAGAGGTCCCTACGTGGAGTACTGGGTGCTGGATAACGGCGAGGGGATCGATGATGAGCTTTGTGAGCAGCTGTTCATCCCGTTCTCACGCTTGCATCGCAGCGCGACCGAGGGATATGGTCTTGGCTTGAGTATCGTCGAGCGCATCATGCAGATGCACGGCGGCGATGTGGGGGTGGATGGCAACCCGGGTAGCGGAAGCCGGTTCTATTTTCGTCTGCCGGTTAATGGCGAAGACCTGAAACGATAACGGAGATCGCGGTGATGGAACAGCCTCGCCCTGCATGGAAAAATCGAAGGTTGTGGCTGTCGGCGTTTTTCGCGGCCACCCTCGTGATCCTGCTTTTGCCGGTACTCCTCGATCGGCCCGATGAAACCCTTGAGGGTGCGTTACCCACCCTCCTGAGTGACGGCTTCACCGGCGACCTGGATGGAATGCGCCAGCGTGGCGTGATTCGGGTACTGGTCACCTACAATCGCACCAATTATTTTCTCGAAGGGCCTCAGGCGCGCGGCTTCGAATACGAATTGCTGGAGGCCTACGGGCGGGGGCTCAATGCCCGCCACGGCGGCGATCACCTGCGTACCGAGCTGGCCTATATCCCGCTGCCGCTGGATGACCTGATCCCCGCGCTTCGCGAAGGGCGAGGGGATATCGCCGCCGCGGGTCTCACCATTACGCCGGAACGAAGTGGGCTGGTCGCCTTCACCCAACCCTATATCGATGATGTACGTGAGGTCGTGGTGGGTCATCTGGAGCCACCGGCCATGACCTCCATCGAGGAGTTGTCGGGAAAGCGCATCTTCGTGGTGCGCGGCAGCAGTTATGCCCAGCATCTCAAGGCGCTCAACGAATCCTTGTCTGATAAGGGGCTGGAACCGATTCTCATCAGCGAAGTGGTCAAGAACATGCAGACCGAAGAGTTGCTGGAGATGGTGGAGCGCGGGGTGATCGACTATACCGTCGCCGACAATCACATCGCCGAGTTGTGGCAGGCCCGTTTCCAGCACCTGAGGATCCATGACGCGATCCCCATTAGCGATGCGGGTGAAATCGCCTGGGCGGTGCGCGAGTCGAGCCCGCGGCTTCGTGAAAGCCTGAACCGGTTCATCGCCGAGCACCGCAAGGGCTCGCTGGTGGGTAATGTGTTGTTCACCCGCTATTTCGACGCCAACCGCTGGCTTGAGGATCCGCTGGGCGGCAAGAGCGCCGAACGACTGCGGGAGATCGCCGGCTTGTTGCAGGAATACGCGGGCAAATACGACTTCGAGTGGCTGCTGATCGCCGCCCAGGCCTACCAGGAGTCCGAGTTCGATCAATCCCGAAAGAGCCATGCCGGCGCGATTGGGGTGATGCAGATCCGTCCGGCCACCGCGGCGGACAAGGCGGTGGGGATTCGCCACATCGACCGTCTGGAGGAGAATATCCACGCCGGCGTCAAATACCTGGCCCACCTGCGCGACCACTACTTCGACGAACCGGAGTTGGACGCGGAGGCACGCCGCTACTTCGCCCTCGCCGCCTACAACGCCGGGCCCAGCACGGTCCGAAGGATGCGCAGGCGCGCCGCCGAGATGGAGCTTGACCCGAACCGCTGGATCGGCAATACCGAGCTTGCGGCGCTGGAGATCGTCGGCCAGGAGACGGTGCGCTATGTGCGTAACATCATCCGCTACTACAGTGCCTACCGCACCGCCCTCGACCAGCGCCGGGATCTGCGGGAGATGCTGCCTCAGGAGGGGTAGTCTTTCCCCCCGGGTGCCGCGGAGACTCTTTGCAGGGTTGACTCAAACTACGAAGTAACCATTCAGTATAAGAATTACTGTGAATCTACCGAGGAGTGGCAGTCCTCAAAGGACTGCCACTCCTTGGGCTGATTCATTTCCCGGGGTGGTGCATCACTCCATGACCGTTAGACAGGATTAGCAGGATTTTGAGGATTGACATGATGTGGTTGCGGCGCCGGCTGGGAATTGTGTTCGGCTCGGGCGCGGAGTTGATGTATGCCCATCCCGGAACATGGCTGCATCAGCTAGTGCAGCTGCTCTTAATCATTCGGAAACAACCGATTTGTCGGGTTCGAGCATGTTCGCACTTCCGTGATGTTTCCGACATTTGTGAGCAGCTGTACTAGTTACACCCAGACATTGTTCACGAACTGAGTATCCTGTAAATCCTGGAAAATCTTGTTAATCCTGTCTATTCTCCCTTCCGCACGGTCATTTTGAATCGTTACACTACGAAAAACTACATCCGTGAAAGGTGTTACATGAGGCGCCCTCGTGTTTTTCGCGCCTTTCGCGTATTTCGTAGTTTCCCAATTCCAGCATTCGAATCCCGCTATGCCCGAAACATCTGCGCGAAGTTGCAGGGCCGGGTGCGGTGGTCGAGCTGGCTGGCGAGGATCTTCTCCCAGCCGGTGCGGCAGGCGCCGGTGGAGCCGGGCAAGCAGAAGATCAGGGTCTGGTTGGTCAGGCCGGCGATGGCGCGGGACTGGATCGCCGACGGCCCCAGCTCCTCCAGGGAGACCGCGCGAAACAGTTCGCCGAAGCCCTCGATCGGCTTCTCCAGCAGCGGCGCTACCGCCTCCGGCGTGCTGTCGCGACCGGTGATGCCGGTGCCGCCGGTGCTGATCACCGCATGCACCTCGGGATCCGCGATCCAGCGCGAGAAGATCGCCCGCATCTGGTAGATGTCGTCCTTCACGATCGCCTTCTCCACCACCTTGTGCCCGGCTTGTTCCGCGGCGTCCCGCAGATAGCCGCCCGATTTATCCGTCTCTTCGTCGCGGGTGTCGGAAACGGTGAGGATGGCGATGTTCAGCGGCACGAAGCCGCGCTCGTCAAAATGTCCGCCCATGGGGTTTTCTCCTTGGATTCTGTAAACCGCAGATTGACGCAGATGTGCGCAGATTTTTGCGTTAAACCTAAATTCGGCAGTTAAAGCCACAGAGGCACAGAGATCACAGAGAGAAAACAACGAGTTGTGCCATCTTCTGAGATCGCCTCAGAGGTGAGTGGGAGTTGTGCGGTAACTTATTGAAAACACTCCGTGTGCTCTGTGTCTCTGTGGCGAGTTATTCGTCAGTCAAAAGAGAATCCAAAGGCCTCCTTGAAGCGCGCCTGGAACGCCTCCTGGCTGAAGCGATGATTCTGGGTGCCCGCGGTCTCCACCTTGATCGCCCCCATCAGCGAGGCGATGCGCCCGGTGGTGGGCCAGTCCATGTCGTTCATCAGGCCGTAGAGCAGGCCGGCGCGATAGGCGTCGCCGCAGCCGGTAGGGTCCTGCACGCCAGTGACCGGGGCGTTGGGGATCTCATGGGTCTCCTTCGCGGTATGGATCTGCGAGCCCTTGCCTCCGCGGGTCACGATCACCGCCTTGACCATCTCGGTAAGCTGCCGGGGCGTCTTGCCGGTGCGCTCCTCCATTAGTTTGGCTTCGTAGTCGTTGAAGGCGAGGTAATCCGCCTGCTCGGCGAATTTGAGCAGGTCATCGCCGTTGAACATCGGCATTCCCTGGCCGGGATCGAAGATGAAGGGGATGCCCGCCTCGGCGAACTGGGCGGCGTGGTCGATCATCCCCTGGCGACCGTCCGGCGAGACCAACCCCAGGGTGCAGCCCTTGGCGTCGCTGACCGGATTCTCATGGGCGAAGTTCATCGCCCCTGGATGGAAGGCGGTGATCTGGTTGTCGTCCTGATCGGTGGTGATATAGGCCTGGGCGGTGTACTGGCCGTCGATCACCTTCAGGTGATCGCGGCTGATGCCGCACTGATCCATCCACTCCGCGTAGGGACCGAAGTCGCCGCCGACGGTCCCCATCGGCTTGCCCTCGCCCCCCAGCAGCTTCAGGTTATAGGCGATATTGCCCGCGCAGCCGCCGAACTCCCGCCGCAGATCCGGCACCAGAAAGGCGACGTTGAGGATATGCACCTGCTCCGGCAGGATGTGATTCTTGAACTGGTCGTGAAAGACCATGATGGTATCAAAGGCAAAGGATCCGCAGATCAGGGCTGACATAAGGGGCTCCGATTGGTTATCGTCGTACTGAAAGAGAAGGTGAACCGCAGATTTCGCGGATTCACGCAGATTAAATCAAGGGCTATGGAAGCCTGGCCGGTCGGGAGTTGTACTCCCGACCGGAATGTTTGACGGATGCACTTTTCGCGGAAATCACAACCGTATCCGGGTGACCCAAACGTTAGCGCGTAGCCCGGATGGTGCCGTGCGAAATCCGGGAATTTGTGGCTCCGATCTCCCGGATTTCGCTGCGTTCCATCAGGCTGCATGGCTAAGTTGTTGTTTTACCATGGCTCCACAGTTCGTTTTCACTCAGGTCGATGTCTTCGTTCCATATGATGGCGTAACCGCCGTGCTCGATTGAGAAAGATCTGAAAAAGACTGGATTCTGAAGCGGCTCGAACATGGTTCTTGAGAGCAGGGGGGTGATGTCGTAGGTTTTTCTTTCGTTGTTATCGAAATCAACGAGTAATGTGTGGTCGTTGATCGGCTTCGCGGAAACGATTTTTGGAATTCCCATGATCAATCCAGTGGAGGCAATTTGTGAAATTCTTGTTTGTTCCACATCTCGGACAACTCATGTTTGTGAAGTTCAGCCCACTCGATTACCAGTTTCCTTGCCCGTTTCGGTAGATCACCCTCGATCATTTCCAGTGTTTCGACGTTGAACAATCCCACATGCTCGCCATACACGGCATGGAAGTGCGGTGGTGGATGATCACCGAAAAATAGCTTGATAATGATCCCGTAGAATCTCGCGATTTCTGGCATATTATCTTCTTCTTTGTGCGCTCTGTGTTCTCTGTGGGAAGCTATTCAATCGTCAATGCGAGGCTTCCAGGCCAAATCCAACTCCCGCGCCGCCCGCACGTCGTCGAGTCGACGCACCGGCAGCTTGTGGGGCGCCTGCTTGAGCAGGTCCGGGTTGTTGCGGGCCTCTTCCAGAATGATCGTCATCGCCTCCACGAAGGCATCCAGGGTCGCCTTGTCCTCGGTCTCGGTGGGCTCGATCAGCAGGCACTCCGGGATCAGCAGCGGGAAGTAGGTGGTCGGGGCGTGGTGGCCATAGTCCAGCAGGCGCTTGGCGAAGTCCATGGTATTCACCCCGCACTCCGCGGCCTGGCGCTTGAGGGTGAGGATGAACTCGTGGGTGGCGCGGCGCTCGGGGAAGGCGGCGTCGAAGCCGGCATCGAGCAGCCGCTTGAGCAGGTAGTTGGCGTTGAGGGTGGCGTATTCGGCGACCCGGCGCATGCCCGTATCCCCCAGCATCTCGGCGTAGAAGAAGGCGCGCAGCAGCACCCCGGCGTTGCCAGCAAAGGCGGAGAGGCGGCCGATGCTGAGCGGACGATCCGCCTCCTCCAGCCAGTGGTAGCGATCGCCGTCCCGCGCCACCAGGGGGATCGGCAGAAACGGCGCCAGCCGGGGCGAGACCCCCACCGGCCCCGCCCCCGGGCCGCCGCCACCATGGGGGGTGGCGAAGGTCTTGTGCAGGTTGACGTGAATCACGTCGAAGCCCATGTCGCCAGGGCGCACCTTGTCGAGAATGGCATTCAGGTTCGCGCCGTCGTAGTAGAGCAGACCGCCCGCCTCATGTACCAGCCGGGCGATCTCGCCGATCTTGCGTTCGAACACCCCGAGGGTGGAGGGGTTGGTGAGCATGATGCCCGCGGTTTGCGGCCCCAGCGCCTGCTTCAACGCCTCCACATCCACATCCCCCCGGCGGTCGCTGGGGATCTCCCGCACCTTGTAGCCGCACATCACCGCCGAGGCGGGATTGGTGCCGTGGGCGGCGTCGGGGATCAGGATCTCGTTGCGTGGCTTGTCGCCCCGCGCATCGTGGTAGGCGCGAATCATCGCCACCCCGGCGAACTCCCCCTGCGCCCCCGCCGCCGGGGTGAGGGAGACCGCGCTCATCCCCGTCACCCGCTTGAGGGTCTCCTGCAACTCGAACAGGCAGGCGAGAAAGCCCTGGCTGTGGTTGTCCGGCGCGTAGGGATGGCGACCCGCGAACCCGCCCAGACTCGCCGCCGCGTGCGCCCCCTGGGGGTTGTACTTCATGGTGCAGGAGCCCAGCGGATAGAAGTGGGTGTCGATGGAGAAGTTTTTTTGCGACAGACGGGTATAATGGCGCACCACCTGCGGCTCCGCCACGCGCGGCAAAGCCGCCCGCCGCTTGCGGCGAAATGGCTCCGGGATCGACGGCGGACAGAGATCCGCCGGGCCGGGGGCATCGGAAGGTTCGGGTTTCGCGAGGTCGTGAATCAGCATGGGCTATCCTGCTTCGTCGGGGTATGGGCGATTCGGGTCGAGGCAAGAGCGCATTCTAAGGGATCGGGAGGTTCCCGCCAATCGCGGAGCGCGCGGCTTGACGCGCGAATAGCTGAAAACGGATGTTTTGCCCACGGAGACACAGAGTTTACGGAAATCTTTTGGTCGCGCGGGCCGCCATCTCTCGGTGGTTTCGGGAAGGGCGGGGCTAACGCACCCTACACAGGTTCGCCTCCGCAGCCAGATCATGCAAGCGAATTTTAACGACATTCGCGGATACCATAATCCCGTGAATCCTGAAAAATCCTGTTAATCCTGTCTATTTCTTAAAAAGAGATAGCCGAGGCGTTCAGAAAGACAGAAAGAAAAGAGGTTGAATAATGAGCAAGGCAGCAACGGTCGCTGAGGCGATGGCGCTGATCGAGCGGGGCGCGGATGAGATCCTGCTCAAGGATGATCTGATCAAGAAGCTGGAGGAGGGTCGGCCGTTGCGCATCAAGGCGGGCTTCGACCCCACCGCGCCGGATCTGCACCTGGGGCATACGGTGCTGATCAACAAGCTGCGCCAGTTCCAGGATCTGGATCACGAGGTGATGTTCCTGATCGGCGACTTCACCGCCATGATCGGCGACCCCACCGGCAAGAGCGCCACCCGCCCGCCCCTGAGCCAGGAGCAGGTGATGGAGAACGCCAAGACCTACGAGCACCAGATCTTCAAGATTCTCGATCCCGAGAAGACCACCCTGATGTTCAACTCCAGCTGGATGGGGGCGATGAGCGCCGCCGATCTGATCCAGCTCGCCGCCAAACATACCGTGGCGCGCATGCTGGAACGGGACGACTTCAATAAGCGTTACAAGGGCGGTCAGCCGATTGCCATCCACGAATTCCTCTACCCTCTGGTGCAGGGCTACGACTCGGTGGCGATGAAGGCGGATGTGGAGCTGGGCGGCACCGATCAGAAGTTCAATCTGCTGGTGGGACGCCAGTTGCAGGAGGCCCACGGCCAGAAGCCCCAGGTGATTCTCACCATGCCGATCCTGGAAGGCCTCGACGGCGTCCAGAAGATGTCCAAGTCTCTCAATAATTACATTGGTATCAACGACGCCCCGGACGAGATGTTCGGCAAGGTGATGTCCATCTCCGACGAGCTGATGTGGCGCTACTTCGAGCTGCTCAGCTTTCGCCCCATGGACGAGATCAACGCCTGGGCCAAAGAGGTGGAGCAGGGCGCCAATCCCCGCGATTTCAAGGTCAAACTGGGGGAGGAGATCGTCGCCCGCTTCCATGACCAGACCGCCGCCGAACAGGCCCACCGCAACTTCGTCGAACGCTTCCGCAAGGGGGCGATGCCCGACGACATGCCCGAGGTGACCCTGCCCGGCGCGGCGGACGGCATGCCCATCGCCAACCTGCTCAAGGAGGCGGGGCTGGTGGCCAGTACCTCCGAGGCCTACCGCATGATCAAGCAGGGCGGGGTCAAGGTCGACGGCGAAAAGGTGAGCGACAAGGGCCTGCTCCGCGCCAGCGGCAGCGAGGCGATCTACCAGGTCGGCAAGCGCCGCTTCGCGCGGGTGAAGTTGGAGGATTGAAGAATTTCACCACAGAGCTCACAGAAAGCACAGAGGGCTGGTGCCGGGTTTTCGTTGGTAATTCTCTGTGTACTCTGTGCCCTCTGTGGGTAAATCTTCCCTCCACAAACCTACCGAAATCGGCTGAAGGTCACGAATAATCGGCAAAACGTTGAAAAAAACTTGCATTGCTATATAGTTGAGGTGTACTTTTAAGGTATTCACTCATGAATTGGTCCGACCTTGAGTAACGTTTTTTTAAGGTGATCCCGATGCGCGCTACAACCCGTCTCCTTTTCCTCTCCTTCGCCGCCCTCTTCGGAACCCTGGCGCAGGCCTCCAATATTACCTGCTATCATGTGCTGGAGGCCACCTGCCGCTCCGAGACCACGGATGATCACATCGGCTTCGTCGCCTTCACCTGGGCGATCAAGGGCGGTTCTCCCATTGATCGCGTCGTGGAGAATTGCGCCAATAGCTATGACGTGCAGCTAGACTACTGGGACTATCTCAACTACGCGACCGACACCGTGCCCGAACTCTGCCGCGGCGGTTACGTCAACCTGGAGACGGTCCATGAATACCGCCGCTCTCGGGACAAGGAGAAGGCGCTAGCCGAATACCGCTCGCTGGCCCGCCAATGCATGGAAGACGGCCGTTTCGAGAAGTGCGCCACCACCGAGGATCTGGACCTGATCCAGGGCATCGGCAATACCCGGGTGCTGCTCAAGGGCCGGGTGCCGGAACGCCCCGAGGCCTATACCAAGGCCCACTGATTCGCGGCTCCGATGGGAGCCATGTCGGGCTGAGGTCCAGTCTCTGGGTGGCGTCCCGACTTCAGTCCGGCGCCGGGCTCTTTGTGGGAATATCTCAAGCGCCAAAGCACGAGAGCCGTGACTGGCGCGTCAAGCCGCGCGCTCCGCGGTTTTGTCACTCCGGTTTTCCGCCCCACTGGTTGCCCGTGGGGTGAATGCCTTATACTTCCTCTCCTGTTTTACCCGTGCGTCGCGTCGGCCATGCCGACCTTGTGCTCGCGCGGGTCGTCCAGATTGATACCAGTCACCAGAACACAGAGAGGGTCCCATGGGTTTCCTACAAGGCAAGAATGTACTCATCACCGGCGTCGCCAGTAATCGCTCCATCGCCTGGGGCGTGGCCGAGGCGATGCATCGCGAAGGGGCCAACCTGGCCTTTACCTATCAGAACGAGAAACTCAAGAAGCGGGTCGACGGCTTCGCCGCTGATACCGGCTCCGAGATCGTGCTGCCCCTGGATGTGCAAAGCGACGAAGAGATCGACGCCGTTTTCGAAGAGCTGGGCAAGCAGTGGGACGGCCTGGATATCATCGTCCACTCCATCGCCTTCGCCGGCCGTGAAGAGCTGGAGGGGAGCTATGCCGACGCGGTGACCCGCCAGGGCTTCAACACCGCCCACGAGATCAGCTCCTACTCCCTCGCCGCGCTGGCCAAGGCGGGGCGCAAGCTGATGGCGGGGCGTAACGGCGCGATCGTCACCATGAGCTACCTGGGCGCGGTGCGCACGGTGCCCAACTACAACGTCATGGGCGTCGCCAAGGCGAGCCTGGAGGCCAATGTGCGCTATCTCGCCGACTCCCTCGGCCCGGAAGGGACCCGCGTCAACGCCATCTCCGCCGGGCCTATCCGCACCCTCGCCGCCGCCGGCATCAGCGGCTTCAAGGGCATGCTCGACGAGGCGGAGAAGAAGGTGCCGCTGCGTCGCAACGTCACCATTCAGGAGGTCGGCAACGCCGCCGCCTTCCTCTGCTCCGATCTCGCCTCCGGCATCACCGGCGACGTGCTCTACGTCGATTCCGGCTATCATATTCTGGGCATGGCCTGAGCATTCACTCCAAACCGCAAAAAAGCGTCCCCTCCCCCGTCGGGGTAGGGATAGGGAGGGGGTGCTGAAATTGGCAGGCTGGTGATTTCGATGCCGCCGCCTTGGCCGAAGCCCCTCCCCCCGGCCCCCTCCCGACGGGAGGGGATGCGGTTTTGACGGTTTTCTTTCACGGCAAACCATCTGCGTACATCTGCGTTAATCCGCGGTTCTCATGAATTGAAGGAGCAGAAACATGGCTGAAGAGATCAGCGATATTCAGGCCTACATGGCCGATACCGGTCGCCGCGCCCGCGCCGCCTCGCGAGTGCTGGCCGCCGCCGGTACTAACGAGAAAAATCAGGCGCTGGAGGCGATCGCCGACGCCATCGACCAGGCGCGAGAAACTCTGACCGCCGAGAATCGCAAGGATCTGGAGGCGGGCGCCGCCAAGGGGCTGGATGCGGCGCTGCTGGATCGTCTGGAACTGACCCCGGCGCGCATCGATTCGATGATCGAAGGGGTGCGCCAGATCGCCGGCCTGCCCGACCCCATCGGCGAGATCTTTGACATGAACTACCGCCCCACCGGCATCCAGGTGGGGCGCATGCGGGTGCCGCTGGGGGTGGTGGGGATCATCTACGAATCCCGTCCCAACGTCACCGCCGACGCCGCCGCGCTGTGCCTCAAGTCCGGCAACGCGACGGTATTGCGCGGCGGTTCCGAGGCGTTTCATTCCAATCAGGCGATAGCCCGGGCGGTCCACCAGGGGCTGGAGGCGGCGGGCCTGCCCGCCGACGCGGTGCAGGTGATCGGCACCACCGATCGCGCCGTGGTGGGGGAGATGATCGCCATGCCCGAGTTCATCGACGTGATCATTCCTCGCGGCGGCAAGGGGTTGATCGAACGCATCTCCCGGGGCGCGCGGGTGCCGGTGATCAAGCACCTGGATGGCATCTGCCACGTCTATATCGACGACCAGGCGGATATGCAGAAGGCCTTCGATGTGGCGTTAAACGCCAAGACCCAGCGCTACGGTACCTGCAACACCATGGAGACCCTGCTGGTGCACCAGGACGCGGCGGCGGAGATCCTGCCCCGGCTGGCGGCGGCCTATGGCGAGAAGGGGGTCGAGCTGCGGGGTTGCGAGGCGACCCGCAAGGTGATCGACTGCGGCGAGGCGACGGAGGAGGACTGGCGGACCGAATACCTCGCGCCGATCCTCTCCATTCGCGTCGTCGACGGCCTGGTGGCCGCCATTGACCACATCAACAGCTACAGCTCCCAGCACACCGACAGCATCATCACCGAGAATTACACCCGCGCCCGCCAGTTCCTGCGCGACGTCGACTCCAGCTCGGTGATGGTCAACGCCTCCACCCGCTTCGCCGACGGCTTCGAGTATGGCCTGGGCGCCGAGATCGGCATCTCTACCGACAAGTTCCACGCCCGCGGACCGGTGGGGCTGGAGGGTTTGACCTCCGTGAAGTTCATCGTGCTGGGGGATGGGCAGGTTCGGGGGTAGGGTTTTAGTGCGGAGTGCTGAGTGCTGAGTGCTGGGGTGTACAGGAGAGAGAGGGTATGACGCAAAACAAGCTGCTTGCGCGAATAACCGCTCCCACTCGTTCCCATGCGCCGCATCCAAGAACGGGTTTCCAGGCAACGCCTGGAAACCAGAAAAATCCCGTTAATCCTGAGAAATCCTGTTAATCCTGTCCATTCTTCCCCCCAAAATTCAATCAAACTCCAACGTCTCACTCCGGCACTGAATCCGCCAATCCTCGAATCCAGGATCCTTGCGGATGGCCTCCTCGATCGTTTTCTGTAGTTGCCGGGCCTTTTCTCGGGGCATGTTGTTCAAGATGACCACAAGCTCGTCTTACGAGGGACGGGCGATGACGTCGACGGATCGGACCAGCGATCGCAATCGCTCCACGATCGGCGGGAAGCCCTCCCTGGCTTCCTGGCTCGCTTCGGCCTTGGGGGCCAGGGTCAGGGTGATGCGCGATAGGGGTTGGCCGTTGCCCTGGGCCAGTTCCAGGGCGTGTTTCAGGTACCAGTCGCAGATCCCATTGCCCGGGGCACCGCTTTGCGGGTCAAAGAGGCTGGCGGCGGTGGCGATCAGGCGCTTGCCGAGGATGGAGGCGAGGTTGAGATTGAGCTTGGCGGCGGCGTGGGGCAGCACGCGACCGATGCGCCGCAGGCTGCTCCAGTGGAGTTCCAGCAGGCGGGTGGGTTCGTTGGCGGTGGCCGAGGCGTTGCGCGGGCGGCGACTGACCAGCGCCATCTCGCCGAAGGTCTCTCCTGGTCCCAGCTGCGCGATTCGTTGGGTGCCGCTCTCGGGGTCGCTGCGCCAGATCTCCATCTCCCCCTCCAGCACCACATACATCTCCTCCCCCTCCTGATGTTCGAGAAAGGCGTTTTCACCCATCCGCAGTTCGATGATGCGCCCGGCGAGGATGAACTGCTTGATCTGCCAGACCGGCATGTTGGCGAACAGGGCGCACTGCTTGGTGATGCGCTCCTGCAGATGCAGGCCGAGGATGTTCCAGATGGAGACCAGATGGATGCGGCTCAGCAGCAGCGGGGTGATGACGAAGGTGGCGATCAGCGCGGCGAGCACCACCAGCGCGCTGAGCAGGCCGAAATGGACCACCGGCGGGAAGTCGGAGAGGGCCAGCAGGGAGAAGCCGGCGGCGAGGGCGACGCTGGTGGAGAAGATCGGCGTCGCCTCCTCGCGGATCGCGGCGATCAGGGCATCGCCGTCGTTGTCGTCGTTGTGCTGGTGGTAGCGCACCATGAAGTGCATGGTGTCGTCGACGCAAATGCCCAGGGCGATGGCGGCGACCATCGCGGTGGCGGTGTCGAGGGGGATCTGGAAGTAGCCCATCACGCCGAACAGCAGCGCGACCGGGATCAGATTGGGGACCAGCGCCACCAGACCCGCCTTGAAACTGAGAAACAGCAGGGTGATCACCGACAGGATAACGATCACCATGATCGCCAGTGAGATCGCCTGGCCAATCGCCATATAGTCGGCGGCGTGCATGTTGAGTACCGCTTCGCCGGTGATGCCGCGATGCAGGCCGGGGTCCAGCTCGCGCCCCATGTAGTCGTTGATCTGCTCCAGGGCATCCCGCAGCCTTGCCGAGGAGGTGATGTCATGGCGGATCTCGATGCGTGCCATGGAGTAGTCGCCGGAGACATAGGAGGAGATGTCCCGCTGTTGCAGGAGAAAGGTGTAGTCGTCGAGAAAATAGTCCTCCGGCGGCAACTCCTGGGGGGCGCCGTCACCCATCATGGTGGCGTGGGTCAGTTTGATGATGTCGGCGAAGGAGTGGCTGGTATTGAACAGCCCGCTCTCGGCGAGAAACCGTTGCAGCGCGTCCAGCTCCTCCAGGTAGCGCACCTTGAGGAAGGTCCCTTCGATATTCGAGTTGATGACGATGGAGAAGCTCTGGCTGCCCGAGAAGTCCTGGTTGATGCGGGCGGCGTTGCGGGTGATCTCCTGCTCCTCATCGAAATAGCCGAGCGGGTCGTTATCGACCTGGATGCGGCTCGCCTGGTAGAGGCTGAAGAGGGTCAACAGGGCCACCAGCAGCAGCAGTATCCGGCGATGGGGGGCGAGGGTGCGATACAGGGCCGTGGCGATGCGGGGCGCCCAGCCTGACCCCGGGCGCTCGCGTGGCGGTTGGCGATCCGGAAACAGGCGCAGCCACGCGGGAACCAGCAGGATGGTGATCAGGAAGTTGATCAGCAGGCCGCTGGAGGCGATCAGGCCGAACTCTCGCAGCAGCGCGATGGGATTGCTGGCGATGGAGAGAAAGCCCAGGTAGGTGGTGAGAAAGGTCAGTATCAGCGGGATGCGCATGTTCGCCAGCATGCGCATCAGCGCGCCGCGCTGATCCAGACCGGCTCGCCGTCCGTCGCGAAAATCGGCGAGCATGTGGATATCCTCGGTGGAGCCGATGATCACTAAAAGCGCCGGCACGATCGAGGTCATCACCCCCAGCGGGGTATCGGTGACGGCCATCAGCGCCAGGGTCCAGATGATGCTGATGCCGGCGGTCAACATGGGGACGATCGCCGCGCTCAGGCGACGCATGGAGAGGGCCAGCAACAGCAGCAGCAAGGCCAGGGCGGCGGGCAGGATCTTCCGCTGGTCGGCGATGATGCGCTCGGTGATGGCGGCGCGAATCGACGGGGTGCCGAAGGCGTAGGCGCTCTCCACCTTGTCTCTCAGCTCGCCGAGGATTCGCTCCAGATCGGCGACCACCTTGTCGTCGAAACCCGCTCCCCGTTCCCCCTCCTTGAAGTAGATGGCGACCGCCAGCGACTTGCCGTCTCTCGATATCAGGGTATCGCGCACCAGCGGGTGCTCGCGGGCCGCGCGCAGGATCTCGTCCGCCTGTTCGGAACTCTCCGGCAGGGTGTCGAAAAAGGGTTTGGTGATGATGCTGTCATCACGGTTCTGAATGCGATTGACGGTGAACAGGCTCACCGTGCGGGCGACGTAGGGAAGGTCCTCGATCGCGCGCCGGGCGGCGTTGATCGCCTCCAGTGGGGCGACGCTGAGCAGTTTCTCGTCCCCGGCCACTACCAGCATCCCCTCCTCGCCGCCGAAGATCGCCTGGGTCTGCTCCAGAAAGCGCTTGGCCGGATCCTCTTCCAGCATCATGCCATCCGCCGCCACGCGAATCTCGATGTTCCAGAGCCGCGGGATCGCCAGCGCGGTGATCAGCGTCAGCACGCCGATGACCCATAGCGGGTAGCGAGCAGCCAGGGCCATCGGGCGATCTAGTGGCACAGCGGCGCTCCTTGGGACAAGAGATGTTGATGGGCGAGGAACACTGGCGTGCCTGTGAAGCAAGGCGAGGGGTGTGCCTCGAGTTCTCGCTCGTAAATTCTACGTCTGCCTGATCCCATTGTGCAAACGAGCGAGGTGAAAGTTTTGCGTAAAAGGAGTCCGCAATAGGTTCTGGTCGATTCAGCGGCTAAAACCCGGATTTCGATGGTTATGGTTCGTCGCCCTCGTTGCTCTCTTCAAGCTGCAACTCCTTGATCTTGCGCGTCAGGGTGTTGCGTCCCCAGCCGAGCAGCTTGGCCGCCTCCTGACGGCGGCCGCCGGTTTGGTCGAGGGCGGTTTCGATCATGATGCGTTCGAAGGCGGGGGTCGCCTCGTCGAGCAGCCCTTCGCGACCGGCGGCGAGCCGGGATCTTGCCCAGTTGCGCAAGGCATGGGTCCAATCCTCGCTGGCCTCACCTTCGGCCCGCTGGCGCAGTTCAGGGGGCAGGTCCTCGATATGGATCTCGCGGCTGGAGGCCATCACCGTCAGCCAGCGCGCGGTGTTCTCCAGTTGCCGCACGTTACCGGGCCACTCGCAGCGACTGAGCTCCTCCAGCGCCTCCGGCAGCAATACCTTCGGATCGACCCCCAGTTCGATGGCGGCCTTGCTGAGGAAGTGGTTGATCAGCAGGCCGATATCCTCACGCCGCTCGCGCAGCGAGGGGATGTGGATACGGATGACATTGAGGCGGTGAAACAGATCCTCCCGAAAGCGGCCCTCCTTGACCAGCTGTTCCAGGTTCTGATGGGTGGCGGCGATGATGCGCACGTCCACCTTGACCGGCTCGTGGCCGCCGACGCGGTAGAACTCGCCATCGGCGAGCACCCGCAGCAGCCGGGTCTGGGTCTCGGCCGGCATGTCGCCGATCTCGTCGAGGAACAGGGTGCCGCCGTTGGCCTGCTCGAAGCGTCCGCTGCGTCGGTTCTGGGCGCCAGTGAATGCGCCCCGCTCGTGGCCGAACAACTCCGATTCCATCAGGTCCTTGGGGATCGCCGCCATGTTGAGGGCGATGAAGGGCTTGCCGGAACGGGGGCTGTGACGGTGCAGGGCGTGGGCGACCAGCTCCTTGCCGGTGCCGGATTCGCCGTTGATCAGTACCGTGATGCTGGAGCGGGCGAGGCGGCCGATGGCGCGAAACACCTCCTGCATCGCCGGCGCCTCGCCGACGATCTCGGCGCTGTGCGGGCCGGTGCTCTCCTCGAACTCGGCGGCGTTCTCCCGGCTCTTGCGACAGGCGCGGGTGACCTGCTCGATCGCCTCATCCACGTCGAAGGGTTTGGGCAGATATTCGAAGGCCCCGCCGTGGAAGGCCGCTACCGCGCTGTCCAGGTCGGAGTGGGCGGTCATGATGATTACCGGCAGGTCCGGGTATTTTTCGCGAATATTGGAGAGCAGCGTCAGGCCGTCGATGCCCGGCATGCGAATGTCGGAGAGGATCACGTCGGGTTTGCGGCTCTCCAGATCGTCGAGTACGCCGCCTGCGTGCTCATAGGACTCCACGTCCATGCCCGCCTTGTCCAGGGCCTTCTCCAGCACCCAGCGGATGGAGCGGTCGTCATCGATGACCCAGACGCGATTACTTCTCGACATGCGGATTCTCCATTGGCAATAGAACGTTGAACAGGGTCGCGCCGGGCTCGCTGGAGCACTCCACCAGGCCGCCATGCTTGTTGATCAGGGATTGGGAGATCGACAGCCCCACTCCCATCCCCTCCTCGCTGGTGGAGACCATCGGATAGAAGAGCTTGCCGCGAATCTCTTCGGGGATGCCGGGGCCGTTGTCCTCGACGCTGATCTTGACCACCAGGCGGTGGCAGACGTGATTGATGGTAAAGCGGCGCAACACCCGGGTGCGCAGGATGATATTGCCGTCCGGCTGGTCGCGCACGGCTCGTGCCGCGTTACGTACGAGATTGAGCAAGGCCTGGATCACGCTGTCGCTATCGACGTGAATCTCCGGGATGCTGGGGTCGTAATCACGCACCAGATTGAGGCGTCGATCCTCCTCCGCCTGCACCAGCTGGCGCACCCGCTCCAGCAGGGTGTGGATATTGACCCGGCTGGGGACGGGCAGGTGATTGGGGCCGAGCATGCGGTTGACCAGGTTCTGCAAACGGTCGGCCTCCGCCATGATGATGCCGGTGTACTCATGCAGCGAGGGATCCTCCAGCTCTCCCTCCAGCAACTGCGCCGCGCCGCGCAGCCCCCCCAGCGGGTTCTTGATCTCGTGGGCCATGCCGCGTACCAGGTCGCGCACCGCATCGTGCTGGGAGCGCAGCTGCTCCTCGCGGCTGATGCGCAGATGCCGGTCGAGCTGCTGCAACTCGATCAGCAGTCCCTTGCCGCCGCCCAGGGTCGAGGCCAGGGGCGTGGCGGTGCAATCGACGGTGGCGGTGCGCCCCTCGGCAAGGGGTAGCGTCATCTCCCGTTCGGTGAAGGGGTGTCCGGTGCGCATGGCGCGATGGAGATTGGCCTCGGAGAGGCTCTCCGGGCAGGCGATGAGTTGCGCCGCTCCCAGCCCCACCATGTGACGCGAGCTGACATTGAACAGCATCTCCGCCGCCGGGTTGATGTAGGCCAGACGAAGTTCTTCGTCGAACAGCAGCACGGCGGTGTTCAGGTTGTCGAGAATCGCTTGTCCGTAGTCTTGCAGGGCCATCTATCTCACTCCTCGTTGGTGGGCGATTAAGGCAATAATCGTGCCAAAAATATTGGGGGCTAGCGAGTACAGCGACGGATATGTGTGCCGTGCGTAACTATTTGGGTTATGAAAAATTTTGCGCGGCTGTCCCAGGGCGGCCAAGCGACGCCGGGTTCAGAAGCGGATGAAGTGAATGACCGGGGATTGGATCAGCACTTTGCCCGCGGTGTCGATGACATTCGCCTGAAGGCTGTGGCGTCCCTCGCTGACGTCGCTGATGCTGGCGGGGATCTGGGGGGAGCGATAGATCTCGCGGCCGTCGAGCAGGATCTGGACCAGATCGTTTTCGTCGATCGCCGGGGTGATGCTGAGGCCGATGGGCAGGGTGCCGTCGGTGGAGCGTTCAACGCCGCCGTTTACCGGCTTGACGATGGCGATCTCCGAGTATTTCGGCGGCGTCCCCTTGTCCGGCGAACCCTCGCCCGGCGCTTCATTTTCGGGAGGGGGCGTGGCGGCGGTTTGTTGTTGCTCCGTCTCCTCTGCGTCCGCTGGAGGCTCTTCGATCTTGATTTGCAGGTTCTGGGCGTTTTCACCGCAGGGGCGATCGGAGAGCACCACCTCGCCGGAGGCGTCTTCGCAGCGGTAGTAGTTGATCGAGAGGGCGAAGGTCTGGCTGGTGAGCAGGAGCAGAATAAGGAGAGTCGGTATACGCATGGGGTGAAGAATATAACCGAGCGCCCTGATGCGCAAGGGGATGATGATCGTTTTACGAGGCAAAAAAAACGCCCCGATGCGGGGCGTTTTTCACACGTTCAGCGTGCCGTCATTACAGGCTGAAGTACATGTCGAACTCCACCGGATGGGTGGTCATGCGCAGGCGAGTCACCTCTTCCATCTTGAGGGCGATGTAGCCGTCGATCAGGTCGTCGGTGAAGACGCCGCCGGCGGTGAGGAAGCCGCGATCCGCGTCCAGCGCCTCCAGTGCCTGATCCAGGCTGTGGCAGACGGTGGGGATGGACTTGGCCTCTTCCGCGGGCAGGTCGTAGAGATCCTTGTCCATGGCGTCGCCCGGGTGGATCTTGTTCTGGATGCCGTCCAGGCCGGCCATCATCAAGGCGGCGAAGGCCAGGTAGGGGTTGGCGGTGGGATCCGGGAAGCGTACCTCGATGCGACGCGCCTTGGGGCTGCTCACCCAGGGGATGCGAATGGAGGCGGAGCGGTTACGCGCGGAGTAGGCCAGCATTACCGGGGCCTCGAAGCCGGGCACCAGCCGCTTGTAGGAGTTGGTGGAGGCGTTGGTGAAGGCGTTCAGGGCGCGCGCATGCTTGATGATGCCGCCGATGTAGAACAGCGCGGTCTCGGACAGGCCGCCGTAGAGGTCGCCGGCGAAGATGTTGTCGCCGCCCTTGGCCAGGGACATGTGGACGTGCATGCCGGAGCCGTTGTCACCGACGATCGGCTTGGGCATGAAGGTGGCGGTCTTGCCATAGGCGTGGGCCACGTTCTGGGTGGCATACTTCTGGATTTGCACCCAGTCGGCGCGCTCCACCAGGGTCGAAAATCGGGTGCCGATTTCGCACTGACCGGCGGTGGCCACCTCGTGGTGGTGGACCTCGACGGGGACGCCCATCTCTTCCATCGCCATGCACATCGAGGCGCGGATGTCGTTGAGGGAGTCGACCGGCGGTACCGGGAAGTAGCCGCCCTTGACGGTCGGACGGTGGCCCATGTTGCCGTCGTCATAGACCCGTTCGGAGTTCCAGTCCGCCTCTTCAGAGTCGATCTTGACCATGCAGCCGCTCATGTCGGCGTTCCAGCGCACATCGTCGAGGATGAAGAACTCGGGTTCCGGGCCGAAGAAGGCGCTGTCGGCGATGCCGGTGGATTGCAGATAGGCCTCGGCGCGCTTGGCCACCGAGCGGGGATCGCGCTCGTAGCCTTCCATGGTGGAGGGCTCGAGGATGTCGCAGCGCAGGTTGAGGCTGACCTCGTCGGTGAACGGATCGAGCACGGCGGTATCGGCGTCCGGCATCAGGATCATGTCCGATTCGTTGATCCCTTTCCAGCCGGCGATGGAGGAGCCGTCGAACATCTTCCCGTCTTCGAACAACGCCTCATCGATCTGGTGCGCGGGCACCGAGACATGCTGCTCCTTGCCGCGGGTATCGGTGAAACGGAAATCGACGAACTTGACGTCGTGCTCTTTGATCATATCCAGAACTTTTGAGGACATAAATGGTTCTCCAGACTCTTCTTCAAGTGGTTAGGGCAAATAGGCCGAATCGCCGGGGCGACCCGGGAAAAAACCGGTTGTGACGAAATGCACGGACCATGCCATTGAATTGGCTTGCCGGCGGGCGCGGACCGGAGGGGCGAAGGTCTCGTGACGGGTTCGCATGTTGTTCATATTCAGGGGAAAGCGGGAGCGGAGTCAAATGGTTTTGCACGTCTTCGGTGCGCCTGCGGACCTTGTCCGACGGGGTTGCTTGGTTTTCGCATCATATTGGTGCGTTGTTGTTCAAATTTGGTGCAGCATGAGATTGCCATGATGGTCGACCGTGGCCCGCCACCCCTGCTCCAGCCAGGTGGTGGAGACGGTTTCGCTCAACACGGCGGGGCCGTTGACGATCTGGCCCGGGCATAGTGCATCCCGGTGGTAGACCGGCACATCCCCGGGATAGCCATGGGCCGAGGCGAACGCCCAGGGTTGCGCCTCGCCGGTTGTCTCGATCCGCGGCAGCCGCGGCGACGGGGCGGGCGCAGTTACCCGGGCGTTGAGATTGACCAGCTCGACCGCGCCCGTCTCCAGGGTGTGGCCATAGCGGGTCTGATGGGCCAGGTGAAAGCGTCTGACGGTTTCATCCACGCCCTTCCAGGGGATGTTGAGGGTATAGGATTGGCCGCGATAGCGCAGGTCGAGGGAGAAATCGGCAACGATCTCCTCCCGCGCCATGCCCTCTCCCGCCAGCGCCTCTCGCCCCTGTCGCGCCAGCTCTTCGAGCAGCCCCTCCAGCCGCGGGTCGCTGAGCGAGGCGAGGGCGACGATGTGGGTCAGGCTCAGGCGGCGACCGGGGACGGCTGCGGTCATGCCCAGCGCCGAGAGCACGCCGCCGTGGATCGGCGCCAGCGCCTCGCCTATCCCCAGCATCCCCGCCAGGGCGCAGACATGCAGCCCCCCCGCGCCGCCGAAGGAGACCAGGGTGTGATCCCTGGGGTCGACGCCGCGCTGTACCGAGATCACCCGCAGCGCTTGCGCCATGTGCTCGTTGGCCAGGCGAATCACCCCGGCGGCGGCCTCTTCGAGGCCGCAACCAAGCTGTCGGGCGAGCGGCGTCATCGCCCGTCGCGCCGCGGCGAGATCGAGACTCATGCGCCCGCCGAGAAAGGCATCGCCCTGGATGCGGCCCAGGATCAGGTTGGCGTCGGTCACCGTGGGGCGCTCGCCGCCCTTGCCGTAACAGGCGGGTCCTGGCGCCGCCCCGGCCGACTCCGGCCCCACCAGCAACATGCCGCCGGCGTCAACCCGCGCGATCGATCCGCCCCCTGCCCCAATAGTGTGCATGTCGACCATCGGCACCGCCACCGGCCATGGCCCGATGCGTCCCTCGTTGGTCAGGCGCGGTTCGCCGTGGATCAGCGCCACGTCGGTGGAGGTGCCGCCCATGTCGAAGGTAAGCAGTTTGTCACGCCCGGCCAGCCCCGCGACGAAGCGCGCGCCCACCAGCCCCCCGGCGGGGCCGGAGAGGAGCATGCGCACCGCCTGTCTGCCCGCCTGAGCCGCGGCGATGGTGTCGCCGGAACTCTGCATCACCGACACCTTCGCCCCCGGCAGGCCCTCTTGCAACCGCCCCAGATAGCCCTCCACCAGCGGCCCGACCCAGGCATTGAGCCAGGTGGCCATGCCCCGTTCAACCTCCCGGATCTCCGGCAGCACCTCGCTCGAAAGGGAGACGAAGAGCCCGTCAGGGAGGCGTTGGGCAACGTCCCGTTCCAGCTCTGGTCGCAGCCAGGAGAAGAGCAGGTTGATCGCCACCGAACGCGGCGATAACGCGACGATACGCTCCACCAGCGCTTGCAGCTCCGCCTCGCCGGCCTGGGCGATGATCTCGCCATCGGCATCGCAGCGACTATCGATCTCCAGGCACAGCTCCGCGGGCACGGGCGGCGCAACGGGCCGCGGCTGGAGGTTGTACAGCTCCCGGCGCGCCTGACGACCGATGGTGAGCAGATCGCCGAGACCGCGGTTGCCGATATACAGGGTCCGCACCCCCTTGCCCTCCAGCGCGGCGTTGGTGGCCACCGTCGAGCCGTGGATCACCAGTAGCTCTTCGGGCGCGAAGCCCAGCTCGCGAATCCCTTGCAGGATCGCCCGCTCGGGTGCATCTGGGGTAGAGAGCACCTTGTGTACCTTCAGCCCCTCTCCGTCGAGGGCGACGAAGTCGGTAAAGGTGCCGCCGGTATCGATGCCGAGAATCTTCATGGCTGGATGGTATGGGTAGAATTCGTCGTCATGTTGCAAGAGTCGCCTAGTATACCGGCTTGGCGCGGGATTTCCGACGCCTTGCCGCGCCCCTGAAAAATCGGGAGGTCATCCCCGAGCAAATGGTCTAACATGGAAGTTGTACGGCGTTGCCGCCGCGGAGGTGGAGGAGAGGCATGACAAGCTCGAACCGATTGGGAGACTGGATCATGGTGGATTTGGAACGCATGTTGGCGCGTCAGGCGTCCCTGAATGAGATCGGTATCGCCCTCTCCGCCGAACAGGACATCAACAAGCTGCTGGAGAAGATCCTGTTCGGCGCCAAGCGCATCACCAACGCCGATGGCGGCACCCTCTACTCCGTGGATCACCAGAAGAGACAGGTCAGCATGGAGATCGTCTCCACCGACTCCATGAACTTCGCCATGGGCGGCACCAGCGGCAAGCCGATCCCGTTTCCGCCTATCCCCCTCTACGACGAACAGGGCCAACCCAACGACCAGATGGTGGTTACCCACGCGGTCCTCCACGACACCATCGTCAATGTGCCCGACGCCTATAATGCCGAGGGCTTCGATTTTTCCGGCACCCGCCGTTTCGACGAAAAGACCGGCTACCGCTCCCAGTCCTTCCTGACCGTGCCGCTGAAGAACCACGAAAACGACATCATCGCCGTGATGCAACTCCTCAACGCCCGCGAGGACGGCGGCGACAAGGTCATCCCGTTCTCCGCCGAGTCGGAGCAATTGACCGAATCCCTCGCCTCTCAGGCGGCCATCGCCATCACCAACCGGCGTCTGATCAACGACCTCAACAACCTGCTGGAGTCGTTGATTCAGCTCATCGCCACCGCGATCGACGAAAAATCCCCCTATACCGGCGGCCACTGCCGCCGCGTCCCGGTGCTCACCATGCTGCTGGCCGATGAGGCCCACAAGGCGACGGAGGGACCGCTGAAGGATTTCTCCATGACGCCGATGGAGCGCCACGAACTGGAGATCGCCGCTTGGTTGCACGATTGCGGCAAGATCACCACTCCCGAGTATGTGGTGGACAAGGCGACCAAGCTGGAGACCATCTACAACCGCCTGGAGACGGTGCGTACCCGCTTCGAGGTGCTGCGCCGGGACGCGGAGATCGACGTGCTCAGGAAACGCCTTGCCGCCGCCGAGGCGGGCGAGGCCGCGGACCATGCGGCCTTTGATCGGGAGCTGCAAGAGCGGCTGGCGAAGATCGACGATGAGCTGCGCTTCGTCGAGCGCCACAACACCGGCGGAGAGTTCATGCGCGAAGGGGATCAGAACTGCATTCGCGAGATCGCCAAGACCATGCTGGAGATTGATGGCAAGGAACATCCCCTGCTCACCGATGACGAGGTCTACAACCTGACCATCGCCAAAGGCACCCTCACCCCCGAAGAGCGGGAGGTCATCAACCACCACATCGTCGCCACCATCCACATGCTGGAGGCGCTGCCGTTTCCCAAGCACCTGCAAAACGTCCCCGAGTTCGCCGGCGGCCACCACGAACGCATGGACGGCAAGGGCTACCCGCGCGGCCTCACCGGTGAGCAGATGTCGGTACAGGCGCGGGTGATGGCCATCGCCGACGTTTTCGAGGCCCTCACCGCCAAGGACCGCCCCTACAAGCAGGGCATGCCCCTCTCCAAGGCGCTGTTCATCCTCGGCAAGATGAAGGAGGAGCACCACGTCGACCCCGACCTGTTCGACATCTTCGTCAAGCACCGCGTCTTCGAACGCTACGCCGAAGAGTACCTCGACGAGGCGCAGCGGGATGCGGTGGACCTGGCCTCACTGCCCGGCATGGCCTGATTGCGACCAGCGGAGTGCGCGGCTCGACGCGGCAATGATGGAGTCTCTTACGGAGCGCCGATGTCACAGTGGGATTTCTTCGTGCCGAGGCGTTACCGCTGAACCCAGAGGACCGCCAGTCCTTCAAGGACTGGCGGTCCTGAGTTCGATCCTTATCTAAGGGAGGTGGCTCAAGCCAAGACCGTTAGCCGGGCCTCAAGCAGCATCGATCATCTCTTAAATCCCCGCATTAGCTGGACAGCCCAAGGGCCAAAGGCCCATTCCATGCCAGCCTGGGGCAACGCCCCAGGTTGAAAAGCCACACCCGACAGGGCTGAAGGCCCGTACCACATCTGGCCATCCCATGAGGCCGCCGATCTGCGCTATAATCCCGGCCCTTCATTCACCAACCCGTCGAGCCAAGATGCAGATCATCCGCGGACTGCACAACTTTACCCCCAGCCACAAGGGCTGCGTCGCCACCATCGGCAATTTCGATGGCGTCCACCTCGGCCATCAGGCGGTGTTCCGTCACCTGCGGGAGAAGGGGGCGGAGCTGGGCCTGCCCACCGCCGTGATTACCTTCGAACCCCAGCCCATGGAGTTCTTCGCCCCGGAACAGGCCCCCTCCCGCCTGACCCGCATGCGCGAGAAGTTGCAGGCGATTTACGAGGCCGGCATCAACCGGACGGTGGTGCTGGAGTTCAACCAGCGCCTCGCCGGCATGGATGCCAACGACTTCATTCAGGAGTTATTGATAGACGGGTTGGGGATCGAATACCTCTTCGTCGGCGACGATTTCCGCTTCGGCCACGGTCGCAGCGGCAGCATCGAACTGCTGCGCGAAGCAGGCGAACAGCACGGCTTCGGCGTCGAAAACATGCACACCTTTCTGGTAGGCGAGGAGCGGGTCAGCAGCACCCGCATCCGTGAGGCGCTGGCGATGGGCGACCTGGAGAGCGCCGCCCACAACCTGGGCCGTCCCTATGCCATCCGCGGCCGCGTCGGCCACGGCGACAAGCGCGGTCGCACCATCGGCTTCCCGACCCTAAACGTCAACCTCCATCGCAAGGTCAGCCCCCTGCGCGGCGTCTTCGCGGTCAGCGTCCATGGCGTGGAGGAAAACCCCCTGCCCGGCGTCGCCAACATCGGCACCCGCCCCACCGTCACCGGTGATACCCGCTACCTGCTGGAGGTCCACCTCTTCGATTTCCAACAAACCATCTATGGCGCCCATGTGCGGGTAGAGTTCCGCAAACGTCTGCGGGATGAAAAACGCTTCGAATCGTTTGAAGAGCTGCGCCGGCAGATCGAGATCGATTCTCGCGCCGCGCGGGATTTTTTTGGGATTTGAAAATAATAGACAGGATTAACAGGATTTCTCAGGATTGACAGGATTACTTGCTTGTTGATTTGAACGAAGCCTTTGGGCTGCGTTGGAGCACTGCCTTGTTTTCTTGTCGATACCCTCATGGAGCGCCGAGCTGCGCTCGGCTCCCCCGGCAATGACAAAGCGAATTTGTCCAGGCATGGCGCAGCACTCGTGCCAAACCTCAAAGAAAAAATCCCGTCCATCCTGAAAAATCCTGTTAATCCTGTCTATTTCTTACTCCGAAGAATCCCCCCTGTAACCAATCAACCACTTATGGGATAATCCGGCGCTTCCATTTGCTTCCGAACCGTTTCAAAACCACAGGGATAGCCAGCAGTGACCGACTACAAACCGACCCTCAATCTGC
>JAABSM010000055.1 GCA_011390365.1 Gammaproteobacteria bacterium | reverse complement strand
CTAACGGTCATGGAGTGATGCACCACCCCGGGAAATGAATCAGCCCAAGGAGTGGCAGTCCTTTGAGGACTGCCACTCCTCGGTAGATTCACAGTAATTGAAACTTAAACTGCCTCCCCCCTTCACCCGCTTCCCCATGCGAGAGTTTCTCTGTGTGCTCTGTGTTCTCTGTGTTCTCTGTGGTAGGTTTATCCTGAAAATGGCCTAAACCGCTGATTCACGCAAATGTGCGTAGATTATTTTCATGAATCCTCGGTTCAAACATCGAAGTTCGCATTGGCGCGTCAAGCCACGCGCCCCGCGTTGAGGGGACTATCCCATGAGCCATCGATTTCGCGTCGTATATCGCATTCAGGGCACTGGCGAGGTGGCCGAGGCGCGGGCCGAGGGGCTCGCCCTGGAACAGACCGTGGAGCTGCCCGAGGATCTGGTCCCCGCCGGTTTCATCCGGGAGGAAATCGTCGGGCGGGTGGAGGATATGCGGCGGGTATGGGATGGCCTCGGCCCTCAGCTGAACCCCAAGACGTGGGATGTCACCGTCAGCTACCACCTCGACAGCGCCGCCGGCGAGTTGACCCAACTGCTCAACGTGGTCTTTGGCAACAGCAGCCTCAAGGCAGGCATTCGCGTCCAGCATATCGAGACTGAGGATGATATCTGGCCGTTTCTGCCCGGTCCCCGCTTCGGCGTCGCCGGACTGCGGGAGCGTTGCGGGGTGGCGGAGAAGCCGCTGTTGTGCACCGCCCTCAAACCCATGGGGCTGCCGCCGGAGGGGATCGCCCGCCTCGCCTACGGCTTCGCCTTGGGCGGCATCGATATCATCAAGGATGACCACGGCCTCAGCGATCAGCCCTTCTGCCCCTTCGAGGCGCGACTGGAGGCGTGTACGGCGGCGGTGACGCGGGCCAATCGGGAGAGCGGCGGCAACGCCCTCTACGCCCCAAACGTCACCGCCCCGGCGGACCAGTTGCAAAGGCGCGCGCGGCTCGCCAAGGAGGCGGGGGCCGGGGCGCTGCTCTACGCCCCCGGCCTGGGCGGCTTCGACGGGCTACGCCTGCTCGCCGAAGACGCGTCCATCGACCTGCCGATCCTCTCCCATCCAGCGCTGCTCGGCGGCTTCGTCGCCCACCCCGCCAGCGGCATCGCCCACGGCGCGCTGTTCGGCGAATTGCAACGCATGGCGGGGGCGGATGCCTCGATCTTTCCCAATTATGGCGGGCGCTTCGGTTTCAGCCGCGAGGAGTGCGGCGAGATCGCCGACGGTTGCCGCCGCCCCCTCAATGGTCTCAAGCCGATCCTCCCCTCCCCCGGCGGCGGCATGACCCTGGAACGCCTGCCCGACATGCTCGATCTCCATGGCGAGGATGTGCTGTTACTGATCGGCGGCGATCTCTACCGCCATTCCGACGACCTGGCCGCCAACGCGCGACGCTTTCTCGCCATGCTCGGGCGTTGAATCCCGATTTCTCTGCTATCATCTCCCCAACCGCGCCGCCGGAACCTTGGCGCGGACGACCAGAAAGAATGGACAAAATGAACAGAATTTACAGGATTGCCGGGATTATCTTTCTCCCGCAAGCCTGCATCTTCTTGGCCTGGATTATCGAATTAGACCCCTATCGCCGGAAGGAGAGCGCTCATGATTCCACGCACCTACGCCCTTGCCCTGTTGTTTACCCTCACGACCTGGTTTAACGCCGCCCTCGCCGCGGACTATCCACCCAGCGAGGTGGAGATGGAGCTGACCCAGGTTTCGCCCCATGTCTACTATGTGCTGGGCAAGGCGGGTATCGCCACCGACAACGAAGGCTTCATCTCCAACTCCGTCGCCATCATCGGTGATGAGAGTATCGTGATTGTCGACGCCCTCAGCTCCCCTTCGCTGGCGGAGAAGATGGTATCGCTGGTACGGGAGGTCAGCGACCTGCCCATCACCAAGGTGATCGTCACCCACTACCACGCCGATCACATCTACGGCCTGCGACTCTACCAGGAGATGGGCGCGGAGATCATCGCCCCTTCCGGCTATCGCGAATACTTCGACAGTCAGGTCGCCAAGGATCGTCTCGCGGAGCGCCGTCAAAGCCTGGCCCCCTGGGTCAATGAGGATACCCGCCTGGTAGCCGCGGATCGGGTCATCGAGGCGGATACCGAACTACAGGTCGGCAATCTCGATCTGGCCCTCACCCACCTCGGCGCGGCCCACTCCGACGCGGACCTGATGGTGCTGGTGAAGAACGACAATGTGCTGATCTCCGGCGACCTGATCTTCGAGGGCCGGGTCCCCTTCACCGGCAGCGCCGATACCGGCCACTGGCTGGCGATGCTGGAGAGACTGGAGGGGATGGAGCTGACCGCGCTGATCCCCGGCCATGGCCCCGCCGCCAGAAATCCGGACCAGACCATCGCCCTTACCCTGCGTTACCTGCGCCAGGTGCGCGAGGTGATGGCGGCGGCGGTGGAGGATTTCGTCCCCTTCGCCGAGGCCTACGAGGCCGCCGACTGGTCCGAGTTCGAAGAGCTGCCCGCCTTCGACGCCACCCACCGACGCAATGCCTTTGGTGTTTATCTCTCCCTCGAACGGGAGATGATGGAGTAGCAACACCGCCTCCAGGGAGGGAGGATTTCGGGTTTTCTTAATTATATCAGTATTTTCTGTTTTACTTCTCGCCCTTGCGTTACCTTTCGAAACCGGTAAACTCTAGCCATCGATAGCTCAAGAACCAAGCGTAAAGGAGTGGCCGATGGACGCGGTACGCCGACCCATTCATTGCCGAACGGCGCCCGGGTGCCTGGATTATCGCAAGTTTGCTTTCGACCTTGACAAGCACCTGAGCGACAAAGATTACGAAGCGCTGAATCGCGCGCTTCTGAGCCTCGGACAGGTGCGGTCCGAGCACCTTGGAATCCGCCGTATCGGCGGCGACTGGGGCTTTCTGATCACACCGCCGCCGGGCTTTCCCGAACTCTCCGTAAGCTTCTATCGCAACGTGGATGAGCAGCGGATAAGCGACATACTGGGGCGGATCGGGGCGCTGATCGCACAGCATACGAACGCCCCGGCGGCCGCGTCGGCCGCGGCCCGGCGTCGGCGGATCAGCGACACACCCAGGCAGTAAGGCGGACCAGGAGGGCCCGCTTCGCACCACAGGAGGTATACGCGACCATAATCAGATTGTGATACCACCTCGGAGGGCGAAAGGATGAAAAAGCATGACCAGAACTACTGGACCATCAACACCGAATCCCTGTTGAAGCTGATCAACGACAAGCGGCGACGCACCAACAAGACCCCCATCGACAACGGCGCGATCACCACCCGAATGGCCCTCAAGGCCCGCGCCATGGGGCTGGGAGAGCTGGACCTGGGGAGTGAGCGGCTGGAACTGAAGTCGACCAGACAGATCGAACAGCTGATCGAGGCGATCAATCACCTCTTCGACCTCAACATCCACCGCGGCGAGGTCGACCGCTATCTGGCCTACCACGACATCGCCAAGATGAAGGAGGCGGATGCCAACGCCCGCTCGGCGGAGATCGTGGAGGAGACCTTTGTCGAAAGCGAGGGCTTCATGACCCGCTTCAAGCGACTCTTCAAGCATTCCACCACGGCGGATGCGGCTCACTGAGGCCGGAACAATAACCATTCAGGGTAGCCAGAGGACCGCGACCATGCCCAGAGCGTTCGATCGACAACACGGCCATGCCCGCCTCGGCGGGCTTAGCCGGGTTTTCCATTGCAACCACTACAACGCCTACCTGCAAATGGCGGTACTGCTCTCCGAAGATGTGGAAGGCTGCGACCCGGAGGCGTTGCTGTCAGCGGCCATGGTTCCCCTCATCCGCGCACTGCGGGACGAGGGCTACTCCCGGGAGGAGCTGCTGGAGGAGTTCTCCTTCTGCGGCTTCGGCAAGCTGCGCGCCCTGCTCAACGAACAATGGGTCACGCCCAGCTCTCACTATGGTCAGGCGGCGCTGATGCACGGCAAGAAGCGCCAGAGCTGCTATTTCACCCAGGGCTTTCTCACCGGCATGACCGATCTCCGGTATCGGGAGAACCAGTGCAAGCAACAGGGGGCGCCGGTGGACTGGTTCAAGCCGGAGGGGGAGCTTGCCAAACCGCCCGCCGCCTATCTGATCAACCCCGCACCCTTCACCCAGGCGCCGCCCCGCTTCGGCTTCGACGGCTGCCAGACGTTCAAGACCAAGGTCGACGAAGATGCCATCATTCAGGCCGTCGCCGCTCTGCCCCTCTACGGAAAATCCGACAAGGATGACACCGGCCTCATCGACGCCTTCGGCGTGGTGCTCACCAACCACTTCGCCGACTACTACAACCGCATCTCCTACACTAGCTATCACGCGATGCTCAAGGGCGGCATGCCGGAGAGGCACACCCGCGACGTCTTCGTTCAGGGCGGCCACATCTGCGCCTTCAACACCTTCGGCGGCATCATGTCCAGCCCCGAGTGGTATCAGCTGATCGCACCGCTATGCGAATCGGACGCGGACTGGATCCACGGCATGGTAGCGGTCATCAACGCCCTGGGCTGGGGCGTCTGGCGGGTCGAGAAGATCGCCCCCGGCAAGGAGCTGGTGATTCGCATCTACAACTCCTACGAAGGCATCGGTTACCGCATGATGTACCCCGCCTGCAAGGAGAAAAACATCTCCTTCCTCAACCTCGGCGCGGTCCAGGGCCTCGCCCACCTGCTATGGAAGATCGACATCCGCGAGCGCCCCACCCTCGACCACGACTTCTACGCCAACACCTTCAACAACCCCGCGGGCAGCTTCAGCATACAACAGACCCACGCCATCGCCGCGGGTGATGAATACGACCGAATCGTCGCCAGGCACGGGGGGGACGGCTGAAGTTTGAAGGGGGAAGTTTGAAATGGGGGCTTCGTTAGGGGTTAGGGGTTAGGGGTTAGGGGTTAGGGTTTAGGGGTTAGGGGATAGGGGTTAGGGGATAGGGGATAGTAGGTAGGAGGTAGGGCGGAGCGATTGGCGAGGGGCGATTAAGGATTCGCTGAGGGAGGTCTGGCTGGGCGCGGACCATCTGCGCCTTTCGCCCCTACCGCGGAGCGCGAGGCTTGACTGTAGCGGGAATCAAACGAGACCAAGCGGCAACGCATGCCGATACCGCTTAGCAGCAGGCCCGTTATGATCGATTAGCTGAACGCCTCGAAAGGCGACTGGAAATCTCTTAGGAACCATAGCTCAGGCACCACACACCGTGGCTCGGCCAATCCAAGGACATAATTTAAAATCGTTTTAAGGAGTTAACCTGCAAGGGTACTGACCCCCTTTTTTTCATAGGCCACCCCCGAAGGCGCTGACCCTGAGGGTATGGCTGCTCTGAATCGTGGTCCGTCTCAAGTGCACGACCGAGCGATCGCATAGTGCGCCAGCCGTGCCGTGGCTTTCCCTGCAGGACGGAGCCTGACCACTAGCAATGGTCGGGCCATCAGTCAGCACTAGGTTTTCCAGCGTCAACGGTTGCCTTCGGTGGTGACAGCCAGGATGCGGGGCTGACCATCGCCGCTGATCACCTAGCCGCCGGCCAGGCCGGTGATGGCCAAGGTGTCGGAGATTTTCATCTGCCCGGTGACGGTGATCGTGCTCAGCCCGTCGGCAAAAGTGATCTCATCCAGCCCGTGTTCAAGTTGGCCTGGTCGATGGCATCACGCAGCGTACCGGCACCGAAGTCGGCATTGGTGGCGACCTGGAAGACATCGGCTTGGGCCAGTCGCCGCGGGCAGCAAAAAGGTCGAAATCAGCCAACAGCCGCAGAAAATCGATGGCCCTCAAAGGTGCTTGTTCATCATCATGCCTCTGGGTTGGGACCCCGCTTTCTGGCCGAGACTCGCAGCCAGCAGTCCTTTCACGTACGCAATCGCCAGCGAAAGGGGTCAAGCACCCGCCGACCCCGTTGCAGCGCTCGGCGCTCAGCCGCGCCGCGCGCCAAACGCCCCGAGCAATCCGATCATCATCAGCAGCGCCACCAAGCCCGGCAGACCCAGCACCGGCACTGGCACTGGCAGGGCCGGCATTTGCCTTGGCGTGACGTCGACGCGGACCGTCGCCACGCAGCCCTGCCCCATCGCGTCTCGCGCGGTGTATTGAAAAACATCCACACCGGCCGACACCGGCTGGTAGAGCAAGGCCGTACCTTCCGGGTTCATGCCCGCGGTGGCGCCTTGCGGCGTGGTGAAGGGCGGCTCTGCAATCGGACCGGTCAGGATCACGTCACCCGAATTGCCTTGATCGTCAAGATCGCTGTCATTGGCCGTGACGAAAATCTGCGCCTCCTGGCCGGCAACAGCACTTGCGCTATCGTCGACGCAGACCGGCGGCGGGTCATTCTCCAGCGGATCAGCAAACGCCTCACCGGGGCCAAGAATCGTGACGGTCACATTCCCCGTCGTACAGCGCTGCGCCAACTGGCCCGGCGTCCTCCCGTCCTCGCCGTACGGCACCGCCGGGTAACTCGGCAGGCTCAACAGGTGGCTGTCGCAGATCTCGTACTGGAAACCGACCTCACCTTCCACGCCATTGACCGGCTCGAAGTCGAGCAGGCAGTTCTCGTCTATGGATACCGAAGCGACCAGCTCCGGCGAAGAAACAACCGGGGTAGCGGCGACACAGACCAGCGTCGTGCCCTCCGGGTCGGTATCGTTGGCGGCCAGATCAGCGCCCGAAATCGATTCGTCATGTCCCACCGTCAGCAGGTCGGGCTGGGCGTCCGGAGGCGCGTTGCCGATCACATCAATATTGATCGTGCCCAGGCCGCAGAACGGCAAACCTTCATCGATCAGCGGCGTGTTCGGATCGTCAAAGTAGGGTGGAGTCTGCAGCGCGGGATTTTCGCAAATGCGGTACGTCATTTCGACTGGGCCGGAGAATCCGTCAGCGGGCGTAAACACCACCCGGTCGCCATCAACAAAGGCCGTGCCCTCAGTCGGATCCAGGCCAACCAGGATTTCAAAACCGGTCAGGATATCCTCGCCATCAATCTGGCCGATTGCCGGTTTGGGTCCATTGCCGTCAAAGTCGTTGTCCAGAACCGGTATACGAAGGGTGTAGGGTCCGATGCCGTCAGCGGCATAGCCTGCGTCGACTCGATCAACATCCACCACGCCCACTGGAGGAATGACCAGACCCGGCAGGATGGTAATGGACGCGGTTGCCTGGGAACAGCGCCGTCCCGTGGTCGCGTTCAAATCGGATGGCGCGCCGATGCCAACGGTGTAATTGGGCGTGCGGGTCACACTGGCACCCAGAGCCGGCTCGACCAGCAAGGGGTGTGCGTCGCAGACCCGATAGTCGATACTGACAGTGCCGGTGAAACCGGGCTGGGTGTTGACCCATTCCAGCGTGGAGCAATCCGCAGCGATGGTGACGGTTCCTGCCGCTGGAGTCGGCCCGCCGGCCAGTGAGCAAGTAATGGGGTCACCATCCAGATCGCTGACCCCGTCGGCAAGATCGAAGGTCTCGGGGGTATTGACCGCAGTCCCGAAGGCCAGGTTCGTCACCGTGGGCGCCCGGTTCGGTCGCACGATGATGCCGGCGGCGGTCGATTGCTGGGTGCCGGACACCGAGCGGACGGTGTAGCTGAAGGCGTCAGGGCCTTCATAGCCCAGCGGCGGCTCGTAAAGACACGGTCCAGTCGCCAGGTCGGTGAACGGTGTAGCGGCTGGCGCGTTGTTGAGGGCCGGCGCACCACAGTTGACTATGCCACCCATGGCTGATGTGGTCTGCCAGGAAGCGAGCCGCACCTGAGCCAGATCTCCGGGGCCGCCAGGCACGCTCGGATCATCGTCATTGGCCAGAACATCGATGTTGATACGCCGCGTTCCGCCATTGCGATCATCCGGGTGAACGAGCGGATAACGCGCATCGACGGTGACGCTTTCCGGGCTGACGGTCGGTGGCGGCGGCGCGATGACATTCCACGACCAGTTCAGTGGCAGGGCACAGGAAAAACTGTCGGCAATCGGTGTGCTGTCGTAACCGGAAACCACGAATTCGGGCAAGCTGATCGTGCCCGGACCCTTGGCTTCCAGCGTGACCGTCAGTCTGGCGTAGGCACCGTCACCGGCATCACCGCAGGCAACGTCCAAACACCACTTGGGATTGGAATTGGCATCGAAACGGTAGCCAAATGGCCCGAAAGTGCCGACAGCACCTACCCATCCGTCACCACGATTGTGGACTGGATCGTAAAAACCCTGTGGCATTGCACCGATTTTTACCGGTCCGTCGGGCGGAAGCTCCAGCCGCAAGGGGTCCGGCCCATTGTTGCCAATACCGCCAACCCGGGCCGCCCGCACATCGATCAGCGCCTCGACCGTCCAAGTGGTGCCGACAAACATCGTCGACCCTGCGCCGATGCTCGAAGTGACCGTCCATTTGCCCTTGTTTTCAAAAGTCAGTCGACCATCGATATTGCGCGAGCGGCACTGCGGAATCTCCACTTTGGGCGGCGCGGGGTCGGGAATATTGATCGCTTCACGCGTGCTGGGGGGAAGCAGCAGTTGTTGTGCTGCATGAACCGAAGTGGTCATGCTGCCGATCAGCAGCAATGTCAGCAAAAGACCTTTAACCGACCATTCCGAAAACCCAGCCCCCAGGCTAAGAATCAATGACTCACGCACCTTCTTGTTCCTCCCGCAACGGCCAAGGATAGGAAATCCTACCACCTGCACCAAAAAAAATTTACCCTGATCGAGAGCGCCGTCAAGATTCCGCAGCCCAGACCCTGGTCCAGGGAGTGGACGGGTCAGGCCTGCTCGGACCACCACGCGACCCGGCAGTACGCCGGGTCGCCACGGAGGCCGGGGTGGACCCGGCGCCGTTCGCCTGGCAGCCAGACGGCCAGACCGATTGAAGATGCGCCGCTTCATGGCCGCCGCGGAGGATGATCAAGATGCCTGCCGGGGTCGGCATCCAGACCCTTGCGAGGCGGCTTCGCCCTAACGGGCACAAACTCCCTGGCCCAGGACTGACCCCATCATCCCGATCGCCGTCAGCGAAGATACCAGCGCGCAGCCGCCGCCAGCCCCAGGCCCATCACCATCAGCCCCCACCAGGGCAATACCGGGATCGGCTGGGCCGGATGTAAAACCTCGACCGCAGTCAGCACCACATCATTGCCATCGCCACCCTGATAGCTGATGACCAGACCCAACTCTCCGATGCGCTTGACGATGCTGCCCTCCGCCAGCCCAATGATGGCCGGAGTGGCCCCATTGTCGACGGTGAATATCTGGAAGGTATCGCCCACCTCCGGTACGAAGCCGTACAGCAACTCGATGTCTTCGATGAACAGATCGCCCGTCCCTGCCCAGTCGCCAGTCCATGTGGCGTAGTGACCCGGACCCAGATTGCCAGCACTGGCCGGTGTGGCGCCACCCAGGCCGACCACCAGTCGGCTGCCGCCCCAGTCGTAGCGCTCGAAGTCGAAGGCGCTTGGATTGCCCAGCACGATGCCGCAGTGCGAACAGCCCCAGCCACCGCCGGGAACAGGGATCACCTCCTCGGGATACAGTTTGAATTCCTGGCCATTCAGCATACTGCCCTGGGCAAACAGGCCGGATTCGCTGACATCCAGCAACCGCACACGCAGATCCGAACCCGGCAGCAGCCTGAGTTGGGCCCGTGACTGCAGCCTCAGTGAGGTCAGCTCCACATTGCCGATGGCACTCGGGTCAATAAAGACATCCTCGCCATCGATGATGACGTCATCGTCCGCGCCGGGCAGCCGACTGGCCGGAGCGCCGGTGGTGGCATCGGTCCAATTGGCGCTGTTGGCCCAATTGCCGTCGCTGCCGGAGAACAGCAAGGCGCCTTGCGCCAACGAGCAGGCGAACAGGATTGCGGGCAGGCAGATCAGCGCGGGGCCTATGCCACGCCCGCGTCTTTTGTTCGTGCCTTGGGTAGGCATGGGTGCGAATCCTTGAAGCAGTTTGGAAGGATCGGAAATCCAACCGCCTAGGCCAAAGTATTACCCGCATCGGGAGCGCCGTCAAGATTCGGTTTGAGCCCTTCCGCCACCAGAGAGCGATGATGAAGCAGGAATGGGGCTGTCAGGAGGTGTTTGAGGCGGTTGTCGCGGCAGGGAGAGGGAAGGAAAGAAGTGAGTTTAGCGCGACCGACAACAGCCAGTCCCGCCGCCACTTGGCGGGGCAAATCGAAGGCAGCGCCTCGTAGATGCGGGCCAGCAGCACGGCCCACAGATAGCGGGCGGAGGAGCAATTGCCTAAGGGGCGATGAACGATCGCTGAGGGGCGTCTGGCTGGGCGCGGGCAATCCACGCCTTTCGCCCCCTGTCGCGCTCGGCACCGCATCGCCAAGGACTACCACTCCTGAGTGATGCGCTTACTTCCACCTAAGCAATACAAACCCATGACAAGGGTATATTACCCCGGTTGGGGGATGGAGCACACGCTTTCCATGTCATAAAGATAAGCCATCGTTCCATTTTCCGGGAATGATGCGCCTCATTTCGTAAGTACGCCAACCGTTTGCGGTTCTGCATAGGATGTGCCGTCGACCGAGCGACAAGGCTTTTTATTCGGCACATCCTATGCCGGCCCGACGATTTCGGGCCTGCTCCGGAGCAAGGCGCATCAAGGGCGGGAACCTGGCGTGCCGTCAACTTGATGACATTGTATATTACTTGTCGCATGAAGATTTATCGTGCAGCCTAGGGCTCTACTCCAAACAGATACCGCATCTATAGTCCAACTTCCCCTTCAAACTTCAAACTTCTTTTCCCTTCCCACTTCAGATATCCTTGCAAGGTTGAGCGCATCGAAGTGAATCGATGGGCTTGCCGTACGATTGGTATCGATCATCATGGAGAGAGGCAGAATGCCCAAGGCAGCGGTGAAGCTGGTCCTGTCGGCGCTGATATTGGCGGCGTGGGCGACGCTGGGCGCCGGCGAGCGGCACGGGGCGATCGCCCAGTACGCGGAGCCCATCGCCCCATTGCGGGCCATCGAGGGGCTGGATCCGCGCATGGTGAGGCTGGGAGAGCGTCTTTTCAACGACCCCCGGTTGTCGCGGGACGACACCATCTCCTGCGCCTTCTGCCACCGTCTCGCCAGCGGCGGCGTCGACCTGCTGCCCCGTTCGCTGGGGATCGCGGGTCGCGAGGGGGTGATCAACGCCCCCACGGTGTTCAACGCGGCGCTCAACTTCGTGCAGTTCTGGGACGGCCGCGCCGATACCCTGGAGGAGCAGGTCGCCGGCCCCATCCACAACCCGGTGGAGATGGACAGCGACTGGCCGAGCGTGGTGGCCAAGCTCTCCGGCGACCCGAGCTATCGCGAGCCGTTCCGGGAGATCTGGCCGAATCGCGGCATTGCCGCGGAGACCATCGCTAGCGCCATCGCCGAGTTCGAACGCAGCCTGATTACCGTCGATTCGCCCTTCGACCGCTGGCTGCAAGGGGATGAGGACGCCATTTCGGCGGAGGCCAAGGAGGGCTATCGGCTGTTCAAATCCCATGGTTGCGCCACCTGCCACCAGGGCGCCAACGTCGGCGGCAACCTCTATCAGTACATGGGGGTAATGGGCGACTACTTCGCCGATCGCGGCGATATCACGCAGGCGGACATGGGTCGCTACAACATCACCGGCGATGAAGAGGACCGCCACCTGTTCAAGGTGCCGAGCCTGCGCATGGCGCCGCACACCTCGCCCTACTTCCACGACGGCAGCGCCAAGGATCTGGCGGATGCCATCGCCACCATGGCCAGGTACCAGTTGGGACACACGGTCTCCGCCGCCGAGACGGAGTTGATCATCGCCTTCCTGGCCACCCTGGCCGGGGATCATCACAGCGCCGCCCCCGCGCCGGCATCTCGATGAGCAAGGAACGCCGCTCCCACCTCTTCTACCTGGCGCTGCTGCTGGGGACCATCCTGCTGGTGGTATTCTACCTGCTCAACCGGGCGGTGGATCTTGATGAACACGAACGGGTCAACACCCTGATCAGCGAGCTCCATCAGCTGAATACCCGCCTTGATCGCGACGCATTGCGCATCAAGGCGTTCCGCCTCAACAACTACGACCCGCTGGTGGCGGCGCGTAACGGCATCGCGCAACGCCTGGAGGCGCTCAAGGCGTTCGCCGAAACCCATGACAATCTGGGCGACGCCTTCGCCGAATCGGTACGCGACAGCGACGCGGCGCTACAACGCAAGCTGCAGCTGAGCGAGCGTATCAAGACCCGCGGCGCCATCGTACGCAACGCCCTGAGCTTTCTGCCGCGGGAGATCGAGGGCATCAGCGAACGGGCCGAAGCGACCCGCAAGGCGCTGCTCAGCACCCTCGCCTCGCGCCTGCAATCCTTCTATATCTTCCCCGACCACTCCCGCATCCACGAGATCCAGGAGCTGCTCGACCTGCTCTCCCGGCTTCCCGGCAAGGCGGACAACGACCCCGCCATCGCCAACGTGGTGAGCCACACCCGCATCGCCATTGCCGCCATGGCCAAGGTGGACGAGACCTACGATGCCTTTTTCGCGGTCGCCACCGAACGCCGCCTCAACACGCTGTTCGATCACTATAGCGACTACCACGCCTTGCGCACCCGACGCGCCGACATGGTGGCGCTATTGCTGCTGCTGGCGGTGATCGCGTTATTCACCGGGCTGGGCTATTCGACCCGCCAGGTGGAGAAGGCCCGGCTCTCCAGCGAGCGGGCCTGGAACAAGCTGCGCGACGCCATCGAGAGCATCGACGAGGGTTTCGCCCTCTATGACCCCCAGGACCGGCTGCTGCTCTGGAACCGCAACTTCGAACACCTCTACCCCGAAAGCCGGGAGCTGCTGCGCCCGGGCCTCAGCTTTCGCCAGCTGTTGCGGGGACTCATCGACCGTGGCCAGTTTCGCCTCGATGAGCCCCCCGAGCGCTGGTACAAGGACCGCCTGCGCGACCACAAGCAGGGGGGCAAAAGCGCGGTTGTCCATCTTCGGGACGGACGCGCGATGCGCATCTCGGACTACAATACCAGCGACCACGGCACCGCCACCCTGCTCAGCGACATCACCGCGCGCAAGGCGGTGGAGGAGCAGATGCACCTCTCCAACGCCGTGTTCGAAACCACCAACGAGGGGATACTGGTGACCGACGCGAAAAACCGCATTATCGGCGTCAACCCGGCCTTTTGCCGCATCACCGGATACCGCGAGGAGGAGGTGCTCGGCCGCAACCCCTCGATGTTCAATTCCGGCCATCAGGACACTGCCTTCTACCAGGAGATGTGGCAACAGATTCAGGCCGGCAATCAGTGGGCGGGGGAGATCTGGAATCGCAAGAAGGGCGGCGAGGTCTACCCCGAGTGGCTCTCGATCACCACCGTGCGCGACGACCAGGGGGAGATCCGCCACCATGTAGCGGTATTCAGCGACATCACCGAGCGCAAACGGGCGGAGGCGCAGATCCGCTGGCAGGCCAATTACGACGCCCTCACCCAACTCCCCAACCGTGCCCTGTTCCACGACCGCTTGCAGCAGGCGGTGGCCGCCGCCCACCGCGAGACCTGGATCAGCGCGCTGCTCTTCATCGACCTGGATCGCTTCAAGATCATCAACGACACCTTCGGCCACGCCCTCGGCGACCGGGTGTTGCGGGAGGCGGCCCATCGCCTGGAGGCGCTGACCGGCGAGGGCGACACCGCGGCGCGCCTGGGCGGCGACGAGTTCACCCTGATCATGCAGGACATCCCGGACAGCAACACCGCCGCCAAGAAGGCGGAGGAGATCATCGCCGAGATCTCCCGCCCCTTCTTTCAGGATGGCAACAAGGCCTTCATCGGCGCCTCCATCGGCATCGCCCTTTACCCCAGCGACGCCGAAGACGACGAAACCCTGATGCGCAACGCCGACTTGGCGATGTACAAGGCCAAGGCGAGCGGACGCAACCAGTACCACTTCTATACCCAGGCGATGAATGACGAGATTCACGCCCGCAACCGCCTGGAGACGGAGTTGCACCACGCCGTCGAGCGTGGCGAGTTCGTGACCTGGTTTCAGCCCATCATCGATATTCGCCGACAGCGGGTATATGGCGCGGAGGCGCTGATTCGCTGGCGTCACCCTAAGCGCGGGCTGCTCGCGCCGGCGGAGTTCATCCCGCTGGCGGAGGAGTGCGGGCTTATCGGCGCCATCGGCGAGTGGGTGCTGGAGGACGCCTGCCGCGCCGCCGCGAAGTGGCGAGCCCCGCACGGCGAGCCCCTGAAGCTGTCGGTCAACCTCTCCAACCAGCAGCGGCTATACGGGCTCGACCGCAACCACCTTGAGGAGACCCTGCGCCGCACCGGCCTGCCCGCCGAACACCTCACCCTGGAGATGACCGAAAGCATCATCCTTAGTGACGACCAACAGGCCTCGCGCTGGCTCGATCGCCTCAAGTCGACGGGGGTCAGCCTCTCCATCGACGATTTCGGCACCGGCTATTCTTCGCTCGGCTATCTGCGCAAGCTCCCCTTCGACATCCTCAAGATCGACAAGTCCTTCATCGACGGCATCGAGACGACGGAGCGGGAGAGATCGCTAGTGCGCGCGATTCTCGCCATCGCCGCCAGCCTCGACCTGCAAGTGGTCGCGGAAGGGGTGGAAAATCGCCGGCAATACGACTTCCTGCGACAGGGCAACTGCGACCTGGTCCAGGGCTACCTGTTCAGCCGACCGCTGGACAACCAGGCCTTCCAACGCTTCGTGGAGACCTTCACCGCGGATGGCATGAACCGATAAACCGCAGATGTGCGCGGATTTCTTCTTTCGAAGCAGAGTGGCGCCTGATATTGGCGAGTCATCCGCCATGTGAGTTCTGCGTTCTTTTCAACTCATCGAAGCATCTGTGTTAATCGGCGTTAATCTTCGGTTAAATGATGAATCCAGGATGAACCAATCGGGAGAGAATAGCCATGATCAGAAAAGGTCCCGTCGCGGGACGGGTGTTGCACACCCGGCCCTACCTTTACCCACTTCGCCCAAAGCAACCGCATCGCTCGCCGATAACGATGCGGACGGGGCTGCAAGCCCCGTCCGGCGGGGAGTTTCCGCCGCGGGACGGGTGTTCCGCACCCGTCCGGCATGAAGGAAATCCTCCTCCGTGACCTCCGTGTCTCCGTGAGAGGCCTTATGGTAGGATCGGCACGGCTGTACTGGGATTATCTTCTCCCAGATGTTAGATTTTCGGAAATCCTTCAACATCCGGAGCTAGCCATGGATACCATTCGCCCCTTTAACGGCAAGACCCCCGTCATCGCCGAAGATAGCTGGATCGACCCCACCGCCACCGTCATCGGCGAGGTGGAGGTCGGAGCCGGCGCATCCATCTGGCCGATGACGGCGGTTCGCGGCGATATCCACTACATTCGTATTGGCGCCCGCAGCAACATCCAGGACGGCAGCGTACTCCACGTTACCCATGCCAGTGAATTCAGCCCGGACGGCTTTCCCCTGATCATCGACGAAGATGTCACCGTCGGCCACAAGGTCACCCTGCATGGCTGCACCATTCGCCCCCACTGCCTGATCGGCATGGGCGCCATCATCCTCGACGGCGCGCTGGTGGAGAGCGATACCATGATCGCCGCCGGCAGCCTGGTGCCGCCGGGCAAGACCCTGGAAGGGGGCTACCTGTGGCGCGGCAGCCCGGCGCGCAAGGCCCGCCCCCTGAGCGACGAGGAGTTGCGCCTGATCCGCTACATCACCAGCAATTACGTTCGCCTGGGCGCGCAATACCGGGAGGAACAGTCGGACCGGGCCGAAAGGGGCTGAGCGCCATGACGCCGGAACAGCGCATCCCCGCCGAGCGCCTAGCGCGCAATCCGCTGATCACCCCCGGCGGCTGGCGGATGTTTCGCCGCATTCGCGACCATCATGGCGCGCCGAAATGGAATTACGAGGTCGGCGACCGCCTGCTGGCGGAGGACCTCCCCACGGTTGAGGCCTATCGCCGCCGCATCGATGACCAACCGCCGGCCCTCGACACATCGCCTCCGGAGAGGCTCGTCGGCTGGGTAAACGGCTTGCGCGACCGGGTCCCGCTGTTTCGCGAACGACTACCCCTGGGCTTCGACCCGGGCCGTGACTGGGTCCACATCGAGACCATGACGCGGGAGGATATCGTCACCCGCATCCACCACCTGACGCCCCTGGACGCCGACCTGAGCCGACTGATCGTCTACGAAACCAACGGCACCAGCACCGGCCACGCCCTCGACGTGCCCAACCACCCGGCGGCGGTGGCCATGAATCATCCGCTGCTGGAGCTCGCGCTGGCCCGCCACGGCGTGTTACCGGAATTCAACGAACGCCGGGTGGCCTGCGTCAACATCGGCGCCGAGGCGGGTACGGTGATGTTTCCCAACGTCTTCGCGGTGTGGGGCAACGCCGGCTTCGCCAAGGTGAACATCAATGAGCAGGTCTGGACGGCGCGGCGGGCCGGCGACTTCCTCGCCGACCTGCAACCCCAATTCCTCACCGGCGATCCCGTCGCCTTCAGCGAGATGGCCCGCTGGGGCATCGACTACCGCCCCCGCGCCATGATCTCCACCGCCACCAGCCTCTCCCCCCAGCTTCAGGATCAGCTGCGGGAACGCTACCAATGCCCGGTGATCGACTTCTACTCCACCACCGAGACCGGCCCCATCGCCAGCACCGCCGCCGATGGCGAAGGCCTGGCCCTGATCGCCCCCGATCTCCACGTCGAGATCCTGGACGAGGAGGGCTTCCCCCTGCCCCCCGGCGAACTGGGGGAGATCACCGTCAGCGGCGGTCGCAACCCCTACCTGCCGCTGCTGCGCTACCGCACCGGCGACTTCGCGCGCCTCCTCCCCGGCAACGCCATTGACCCCGCCCCCCGCCTGCATGACCTCCACGCCCGCCGCCCGGTGCTCTTTCGCGACGCCACGGGCAACACCATCCACCCCCTCGACATCAGCACCCCGCTGCGCCGCCACCTGTGGAGCCAATATCAACTGCTGCAACGGGCCGACGGCTCGCTGCGGCTCACCGTCAAGCCGGGGCTCGGACGGCCCCTGGATCAGTCCGCGCTGCGGCACGAGTTCGGAAAGCTGTTTGGTGACATGGCGCTGGAGATTATCCAAGACCCGGGGCTGGGTGCGGACCTGCCCGGCGGCAAGGTGATCGCCTTTCGCTCCGAGCTTTCGCCAGATTTCTCGGGCATGGAATAGACCAGATTTTTGGACAGGATTAACGGAATTGGCGGGATGGCCGGGATTTCTCACGCTCGACGCCAAAAGAAAGATCACCGCCCCCGAAAAGTTTATCGCTCCGTTGCCGGGGCCGTACTCATTCTTGCGCCTCACCAGTGGAATCTTCTCGAACTCATCCAGGCTGTCCCTGGCAAAAACCGACTATGCCGGGGAACGGACGAACGCCCATCAAGTTGCCCCAGCTGGGGTGGTGCGCATCCTGGAACTGCAAGAGCAGGGATACCAGTACCTGCGACCCTGATTGCCTGGAAAGATTGAATCCGCGAATCGCGCCAGGACCGCCACGCCTCGCAGGACTGGCGGTCCTTTTCGCTTCATGTTCCCGGGTGCTACACCGCCGCCATGTAGTTCTTTACGACTCGCGCCACTCCCGATAGGGATGGGCGACGAGGCTGGCGTTGAAGTAGCGAGGATCGTCGGAGACCTCCGGCCCGACCCAATCGGGCCTCTCGAAGGGCTGGTCCTCGCTCTCCAGCTCCACCTCCGCGACCACCAACCCCTCATTGTCGCCGAAGAACTCATCCACCTCCCACTCATGGTCACCGTAGGGGATGAGGTAACGATCCTTTTCGATCAGGGGACGATGGCAGAGCCCAAGGAGCTGGTTGGCGTCGTCAAGGGGGATCGGGTATTCGAATTCAGCGCGGGAGACCCCCTCGGTCGCCCCCTTGATGGTGAGATAGGCCTTGTCGCCGGCGGTGCGCACACGCACGGTGCGCGCCTTGTCGGTGCTCAGGTATCCCTGACGATAACGGGTGGCGTTGGTCGGATCGCGCCAGCCATCTCCCTTGACGAGAAACTTGCGTTCAATCTCCTGCGCCATAACGGGACCTCCTGTGGCGGTTGCTCATAACGTTAACTTAATGGCGGTGCTCCCGCGACTATAGGACGATTATCGCCAAATATCGACCTGGTTTGGGGAATGGAGTGCATGCCCAATGCCACTACCTAACGGTCATGGAGTGATGCACCACCCCGGGAAATGAATCAGCCCAAGGAGTGGCAGTCCTTTGAGGACTGCCACTCCTCGGTAGATTCACAGTAACCCCTGGCGCATCCTCTTCACTCGCTGAAGCCTCAACCTGCGACGCCCAGCAACCTTATTGGCGGTTAAGGCGCTAGTGCAGCACCGGCCAAGTGACGATGAATAATGCGGGGCATATGGTATTGGTTTTTATATGAATAGTGTTATTACTTATTTAGCGGGTGCTGCACTAGCCTTGCATTCCCTTGAGATAGGCCAATGAAGTCGCGACCCCAACCAAGGCGATGTATGCCATAATCCAAGGTGGAGTGTTCGCGATCTCCCGCGAAGGCAGGTTTCGCAGGTTTGGAGTCGATGTCCATGTGGGGAGCAGAATTCCATCCCATGACAAGGCCGCCCGGCATAAGCCGCAGGCGGTTTCTCGCGGGCCTGGTGTTGCTGGGCGGCGGCCCGCTGCTGTCCGGCTGCGCCTCCTCCGCGCCGTTGCGGGTGGCGGCGCACCCCTGGATCGGCTACGAGCCCCTCTACCTGGCCCGCGATTTCGGCTGGTTGCCGCATCAGGCGGAACTCGTGGAGACTGCGGCGGCGAGCGAATCCCTCGCCGCATTGGCCAGCGGCAAGGTGCAGGCGGCGGCGCTGACCCTGGACGAGGTGCTGCAAGCCCGAGCCGCGGGGATGCCGCTGACGGTGGTGCTGGTCTTCAATGTCTCCGCCGGCGCGGATGTGCTGCTGGTGCGCCCCGAGATCGCGACCCTCGCCGAGCTGCGAGGCAAACGCATCGCGGTGGAGCGCTCCGCCCTCGGCGGGTTGATGCTGGCGAAGATCCTGGAGCTCGCCGGGCTGACGCCCGAGGCGGTCACCATCGAGGAGATCCCGCCGGCCCGCCAACCCGCGGCCTGGCGGGCGGGCCGGCTGGATGCCGCCATCTGCTACGAACCGGCCGCCTCCCGGATTCGCGAGATGGGCGCGGAGACCCTGTTCGACAGCCGCGAGATTCCCGACACCATTTTCGACGTGCTGGCGCTGCGCCGGGATGCCAACAACCTCGACAAGGGCGCGCTGCGGGGCTTGATCCAGGGCCACTTTCGGGCGCTGGCCCACCTTCGCGTCAGCCGCCAGGACGCGGTCTATCGCATCGCCGCCCGCCAACAGACCACGCCAGCGAACATTCGGCGCGCGCTGGCCGGGGTCGCGCTGCCGGATCTGGCCGCCAATCGGCGTTACCTGAGCGCGGACTCCATGCTCCACGCCGCCGCGACCCGCCTCAACGCGGTGATGGTGGCGGGCGGCCTGCTCGACGGCGCCGACAATCTCCAACACCTGTTCGACGACGCCTACCTGCCTGCCGAAGAGAGGTACTCGCCATGAGGCGGGGCCTGCTTCCGCTGGTCTGGGGCATGACCCTGCTGACGACCCCGCCGGTCGCCGCGGAGACCATCACCCTCGGCGTGCTGGCGTCCCGCCCCGAGGCGATGGTGGAACAGCGCTTCCAGCCACTGGCCGACTATCTCAGTGGACAACTGGCGGAGCGGGAGGTACGCCTGCGGGTGCTCGACCAGGCGCAGCTGGACCGGGAGATCGCCCACCTCCATCTCGACCTGGTCCTCACCGATCCCGCCCACTACCTGCGCATCCGCAGCGCCAACAGCCTCACCTCCGCGCTGGTCACCCTGGTTCGGGGCGAAGGGGAGGCCGCCACCTCCAGCCTCGGCGGGGTGATCATCAGCCGCGCCGAAAACGCCGCGATCCGGCGCCTGGAGGATCTGGCGGGACGACGCGTCGCCATCCCCGCCCAGGGCTCCTTCTGCGGTCACCTGGTCCAGCGCTTCGAATTCGAGCAACGGCATGGAAGGCCGCCGCGCGCCTCGGCGTTCATCGCAAGCGGCGGCCACGACCAGGTGCTGGAGGCGGTGCTCGCGGGGGACGCGGAGGCGGGATTCCTGCGCAGCGGCGTGATCGAGGAGTGGATCGCCGAGGGTCGCCTGGACCCGGCGCAACTGCGGATCATCAACCCCCAGCCCCTCGCCGGCTATCCCTATCGCGCCTCCACCCGGCTCTACCCCGAATGGCCAGTGGCGGCCCTGCCCCATATGGAGAGCGAGATCCCGCGCCGCGTGGCGGCGGCGCTGCTTACCCTGGAGCCCGATCACCCCGCCGCCCTCGCCGCCGGCATCAGCGGCTTCAAGCCGCCGGCCAATTACCTGGCGGTAGAGCAACTGCTGCGCGAGCTGCGCCTGCCGCCCTACGACAAGCCGCCGAACATGACCCTGCGAGAGGTCTGGCAGCGGCACTGGCTCGGCATCGGCGTCTCCGGGCTTTTTCTGATCATCTTGGCGGCGTTGCTGTTCAAACTGGTGATGCGCAACCGCCAGCTCGAACTGAGCTCGCGGCTGCTGCGCGAGTCCACCGCGATGCGCGACGCGATCCTCAAGAACCTGCCGGACCTAGTCTTCCTGAAGGACCCGGCGGGCCGCTACCTCGCCGCCAACCCCCTCTTCGAACGCTTCTTCGCCGCCCTGGAGCGGGAGATCGTCGGCCACACCGACTACGAATTCCTGGAACCGGAAGAGGCGGAGCTCTTCCGCGCCCATGACCGCAAGGCGCTGGAGGCGGGCAAGGCGACCCGCAACGAGGAGTGGATTCGCTTCAAATCCGATGGCAAACGGGTACTGCTGGAGACCACCAAGGTCCCCATCCGCGCCGATGACGGCCACCTGATCGGCATCCTCGGCATCGGCCACGACATCACCGAGCGCAAGCGCGCCGAAGAGGCGATTCGCGAAAGTGAGGAGCGCCTGCGGGAGTCCCAGCAAGTGGCCCGCCTGGGCCACTACACCTATCGCGTAACGGAGGATCGCTGGACCAGCTCCGAGGAGCTGGATCGCATCTTCGGCGTCGATGGCGACTATGGGCGCAGCACCGCAAGCTGGCTGCAGATCGTCCACCCCGAGATCCGCGAGGAGATGGAACGCTATTTCGTGGAGGAGATCCTGGGACGACACCAGGCGTTCAACAGGGAGTATCCCATCATCGACCAGCGTAGCGGCCTTTGCAAATGGGTGCATGGCCTGGGCAAGCTGCGCCTCGACGAAGACGGCAATCCCCTGGAGCTGTTCGGCACCATTCAGGACATCAGCGAGCGCAAACAGGCGGAAATGAAGCTCCGCGACAGCGAGGCCCTCTACCAGTCGCTGGTCGACTCCCTGCCCATCTTCGTCTATCGCGTCGACCGCGACGGTCGCGTGCTGTTCGTCAATCGCGCCCTGCTGGAGGATGCCGGCCTGACGGCGGAGCAGGTCATCGGCAAGACCTCCCACGACCTCTATCCCCCGCATCTGGCGGACCAATACCGCGCCGATGATCAGTGGGTCATGACCAACCGCAAGCCGCTCCACCAGACCGAGACCAACATCAACCCGGCCAACGGCGAGGCGCGGGAGGTGGAGGTGATCAAGATCCCGGTGATCGACGCCAACGGCGAGGTCTCGGGGGTACAGGGGATCTTCTGGGATATCAGCGAACGCGCCGCCCAGGAACGGGCGCTGCACGAGAGCCAGCGCAAGCTCATCGACGCCCAGATCATCAGCCGCATGGGCGATTTCATGTGGGACCTGGGGAGCAACCGCGTAGAGTGGTCGCCGGGCATGTACCATCTGCTCGGCTACGACCCCGACGAGGCCATCGACCTGGAAAAGGTCAACGCCGCGATCCATCATCCCGAGGATCGTGACCGGGTAATGACGTGGCTGCAACAGGGCATCGACTCCGGCATGGAACGCCTGGAACCCCGCGAGTATCGCCTGATCCGCAAGGATGGCGAGACGCTCCACGTCCAGACCAACGGCCGCATCGAATACCAGGACGGGAAGCCCGTGCGCGTGTTCGGCACCGGTCAAGACATCACCCGCCGGAAACTGGCGGAACAGCAACTCAAACTCGCCGCCGATGTCTTTACCTACGCCCGCGAGGGGATCATCATCACCGATCCCGCCGGCGCCATCCTCCGCGTCAACGACGCCTTCACCCGGATCACCGGCTACCGCGCCGAAGAGGTGATCGGCGAAAACCCGCGCATCCTCCAATCGGGGCGGCACGACCGCCACTTCTACCAGGCGCTGTGGCGCGATCTGCTAGGCAAGGGCCAATGGCATGGCGAGATCTGGAATCGCCGCAAGAACGGCCAGATCTACCCGCAACTGCTCACCATCAGCGCGGTGGGGGACGGCGACGGCAAGGTGGCCCACTATGTCAGCCTGTTTTCCGACATCAGTGCGCAAAAGCGCCATCAACGGCAACTGGAGCATATCGCCCACCACGACGCCCTCACCAACCTGCCCAACCGCACCCTGTTCGCCGACCGCCTGAACCAGGCCATGGCCCAGGCCAAGCGCCGCGGGGTCCGGCTGGCGGTGGCCTATCTGGACCTGGATGGCTTCAAGGAGATCAACGACAGCCACGGCCACGCAATGGGCGACCACCTGTTGATGACCCTGGCGAGGCGCTTTCAGGGCGCGATCCGCGAGGGTGACACCATCGCCCGTCTCGGCGGCGACGAATTCGTCGCGGTGCTGATCGATATCGAACAGGGCGACGCCGCCGACACCCTGTTCCAGCGCCTGCTGGAGGCGGCGGCGCGTCCGCTGGAGCACAACGGCGTCACCCTGCGGGTGGCGGCGAGCATCGGCGTCACCTTTTATCCTCAAGGCCAGCCGCTGGACGGCGAGCAGCTGTTGCGTCAGGCGGATCAGGCGATGTACCAGGCGAAACTGGAGGGCAAGAGCCGTTATCACCTGTTCGACGCCGCCCAAGATCAAAACCAGCGCAGCCTGCACCGGACCCTGGAGCAGGTGCGCACCGCCATGCAGCGGGGCGAGCTGGAGCTTCTCTACCAACCCAGGGTCAACCTCCGCGGCGGCCAGGTGACGGGGGCGGAGGCGCTGCTGCGCTGGCGTCACCCGAGCCATGGTCTGCTCGCCCCCGACGCCTTCCTCAAGGATGTGGTGGAGAGCCCGCTGATCCTGGAGCTGGGCGAGTGGGTCATCGACCAGGCATTGCGCCAGGCCGAGCAATGGCGGCAACAGGGGCTCGCCATTCCGGTCGCGGTCAACGTGGCGGCGCGCCAACTCCAGCAAGCCGATTTCGCGGAACGCCTCAAGCGACTGCTCGCCAGGCGCCAGGCCCCGCCCCGCGACGCGCTGGAGCTTGAGGTACTGGAGGTCAGCGCGCTGGAGGATATCGACCAGGTCTCCCAGGTGATCCGCGCCTGCGGCGAGATGGGCGTGGCCTTCGCCCTTGACGACTTCGGCACCGGCTACTCCTCCCTGACCTATCTGCGACGCCTGCCCGCCGCCAGCCTCAAGATCGACCGCACCTTCGTCCGCGACATGCTCGACGACCCCGAGGACCTCGCCATCCTCACCGGCATCCTCGGCCTTGCCCGCGCCTTTCGCCGGCAACCGGTGGCCGAAGGGGTGGAGTCTCGCGAACAGGGAGAGATGCTGCTGCAACTGGGCTGCGAGCTGGCCCAGGGCTATTACATCGCCCAACCCATGCCCGGCCGGCGATTGGTCGAATGGGCGCGAAACTGGAAGCCCGATCCCCGCTGCCAGCGGCTGCCCAGCCTCGCCCTGGAGGACCAGCCCATCCTCTTCGCGATTGTCGAACACCGCGCCTGGATTCAGCGCATTGAAGGCTACCTGAAGGGCGAACGCCACCTACCGCCGCTGCTGGATGAACGCCACTGCCGCTTCGCTCAATGGCTCATCGACGGAAGGGCAAGGCGCTATGGCCAGTCGCCCCTCTTCAGCGAGATCGACACCCTGCACCACGAGATCCATACACAAGCGAAAAAGCTCATCACCCTGCAGCACCAAGGCAGCAATGGAAAAGCGCTCGACGGCCTGAGCAAACTTTTCGATTTGCGCGACAGGCTGCTGAAGCTCCTGAAGAAACTCGCCCTTGAGGCGACTCGGGGCCGGCAAAGATCGCCGCCAGCCTGAACCGCGACGCATCGTGATTCGAGCCCCCCCCTCTTCAAAACGAAGCGGATGGTTCCCAACGTCGGGATCGTCGCGGTATCATAGCCACACCTTGAACCATTCCAACCATTGCGGACAGGCATCATGCGAAAACTCATCGGCCCGCTGCTCTCTCTCCTGCTCGTCGTCGGCGTCGGTGGGGCGATCTGGTTATCGATCAACGAACAGATGGGGTCCTGGAACGCGCTGGAGGTGCGTGGGCTGATCGGCTCGGAGAAACTGCCGTTTTTTCAGGACGAACGGGTGATCGAGGCGCTGGCGGCCAACGGGCTGGTGGTGCATGCGGAGAAGGCGGGATCGCGCCAGATCGCCACCTCCTACGATCTCAAGCAGTACGATTTCGCCTTTCCCGCCGGTTCGCCGGCGGCGGAGAAGATCCGCCGCGAACACAAGGCGCTGAAATCCTTCGACGCCTTCTATACGCCGATGACCATCGCCTCCTGGCGACCGATCGCGGAGATGCTGATGGCCAACGGGATGGTGGAGCAGCGTGAAGGGGCCTACTACATCATCGACATGAAGGCGCTGCTGGATGCGATCATTCAGGAGAAGCGCTGGACGGACCTCAAGGAGAGTCAACTCTACCCCGCCAACAAGTCGATCGTGGTCACCACCACCGACGTGCGCAAATCCAACAGTTCGGCGATGTATCTAGCCCTTGCCAGCTATGTCCTCAACGGCGGCGATATCGTCGAAAACAAGGAGCAGACCGGCAAGATCATCGACGCCCTCGCCTCCCTGTTCCTGCGCCAGGGCTTCGTCGAACATTCGTCGGCGGTCCCGTTTCAGGACTATCTGGTGATGGGGCCGGGCAAGTCGCCGATGGTGATGATCTACGAGGCCCAGTTTCTCTACGAGGCAACCCAGCCCGATGGGGCGCTGCTGGATGACATGGTGCTGCTCTACCCAGAACCGACCCTGTTTACCAAGCATGTGCTGATCCCCTTCAGCGAGGGCGGCAGCCGCCTCGGCGAGGCGCTGATCAACGATCCGGAGTTGCGCCGACTGGCGGTGGAACATGGCCTGCGCACCGACGACGTCAAGGCCTTCAAATCATTCGTGAACTCCAACAAACTGACGGTTCCGCCGATGCTGGTGAATGTCATCGAGCCGCCCTCCTACGAAACTCTGGAGGGGATGATTCAGATGATCGAGGCGACCTACCGCGGCGAGGGGTCGAAGCCGTCAGCGGATCGTTAGCGATGCAGCGGCGTACCGGCGATGAATAGATCTGGCTGGAGAGTGTAGTACGCGCCTTGGCGGGTGACGACCAAACGCCGCTGAGCGAGGAGTCCGGAATCAATGTCATTAACTTAAGGCACCATGGCATTATCCGGGAATGATGCGCCTCATTTCGTGGGTACGCCGACCGTTTTTGGTTCTGCATAGGATGTGCCGTCGACCGAGCGACAAGGCTTTTTATTCGGCACATCCTATGCCGGCCCGGTGATTTCCGGGCTGCCCCGGAGTAAGGCGCATCAAGGGCGGGAACCTGACGTGGCGCTTAAGTTAATGACATTGAGTCCAGACTCCAGGGCTGTACTAGCAACATTGGCCGGGTCAATAACTCAACCACAATCGGAGTCGACGACATCCGCGCATGAACCTCATCGAAATCGCGAAACAGGAGTCTGACATGGCAAAACCCAATCCATTCTCGCCGCGACGCTGGATGGCGATGCTGACACTGGTCATTGCCGCCGCCGGGCTTGGCGGTTGCGGCGACACCCCCTGGGGCGGCAAGACCCTGAAGGTGATCGCCGGTTCCGAGGTAAAGGATATCGAGTTCCTGCTGCCGCAACTGGAGAAGGAGACCGGGATTCGCCTGGAGTTCACCCACATCGGCACCCTGGACGGCGCGGAGATGATCCTCTCCGGCCGCTCGGACCACGATCTCGGCTGGTTCTCCCACGCCAAGTATCTCACTCTCGCCCAGACAGACCGCAAGCGGATCCATGCCCAGGAGAAGATCATGCTGTCGCCGGTGGTGCTGGCGGTGTGGCGCGGCAAGGCCAAGGAGTGGGGCTGGCTCGACAACCCCAACGTCAGCTGGTCGGATATCGCCGCCAAGGCGTCCGCGGGCGAGCTGCGCTACGCGATGACCGACCCCACCGCCTCCAACACCGGCTTTTCGGCGGTCATCGGCGTCAACGCGGCCCTCGGCGGCGGCGATGCAATCGCCGAGGGCGACATCGACATGGAGAAGAGCAAGGGCTTCTTCAAGGCCCAGAAGATGACCGCCGGCAGTTCCGGCTGGCTCGCCGACTCCTTCGTGCGTGAACAGAACAGCCTCGACGGCATCATCAACTACGAGTCGGTGCTGATGAAGCTCAACGCCGACAAAAGGCTCAAGGAGCCGCTGCACATCGTCTATCCAAAGGATGGCATCATCACCGCCGACTACCCGTTGCTGCTGCTCGATCCCGAACAACGAGAAGCGTTCGACCAGGTCGTCGCCTTCTTCAAGACGCCGGAGGTGCAGAAGAAGATCATGCAACAAACCCGCCGCCGCCCAGTGGTGGCCAAGGTTCGCCCCGACGCCGGCTTTCCCAACCAGTTATTGATCGAACTGCCCTTCCCCTCCACCATCGACACGGTCAACCGGATGCTCTTCAGTTGGCTCGACGAGAGCCGTTCGCCCAGTCACTCCTTCTTCGTGCTCGACGTCAGCGGCTCCATGTCCGGCCAGCGTCTGAACGATCTGAAGCAGGCGGTCATCAACCTGACCGGCCTGGACCAGAGCGTCACCGGCCGCTTCGCCCGCTTTCGCGCCCGCGAGAAGGTGACCATCATCACCTTCTCCAATGTCGTACGCGGTACTAACCACTTCGAAATCGACGACAAGGGCGAAGCCAGCGCCGACATGACGCGTATTCGCCAGACCATCAACAACCTCAAGGCCGACGGCGGGACCGCCGTCTATACCGCCCTGAAGCACGCCTACTTCCTCGCCGCGGAGGCCCGCGCCAATGAGCCGGATCGCTTCTACTCGGTGGTGCTGATGTCCGACGGCATGAGCAACAATGGCATCACCCTGCAAGAGTTCATCGCCGAATATCGCCGACTGGGCGACATTGCCGAGGGCATTCGCACCTTCCCGATCCTGTTCGGCGAATCCGAGGATAGCCTGATGCGACAACTCGCGGAGGCGACCGGCGGACGCCTGTTCAACGCCCGCGATCATTCGCTTGCGGCGGTGTTCAAGAAGATTCGGGGCTACCAGTAAGGCATCGCGCCGTTACATCATGCCGAAAATCCGCCCATGAAACGCTCGACCCTGCTCTTCCTCTACGGCAACGGAAACATCCTCGGATCGACGCTCGGCCTGATCGGACTGGCACTCTTCTTCGCCGGGGTGATCAGGCCATTCTGGTACCTCATCATTCCGGGCCTCTATCTCATCGGGCTGGTGTTCGCGCCCCGCGCCCGTCCGGTAGAGCTGCGGATACGCCGAGAACCGGAGATCCGGGAGTTACGGCAACGCCTGGAGAGACTGGAAGAGCAGGTCAAGGGGCGGGTGACGCAACCGGTCATGGAGAGGATCGAGGCACTGCGGGACACCATTCTGGCGATCCTGCCGCGGCTGGAGGGGCTGGACGGCGGCGGTCGCCAGTTGCACCTGGTTCGCCAGACCGCCACCGACTACCTGCCGGAGATACTCGAAACCTATCTGCGCCTGCCGCCCGCCTACGCCCGCTTCCACGAAGTGACGCCTGGCAAGACCTCCCGCGACCTGTTGCTGGAGCAGTTGGACGTATTGCAGACCGAAATGGCGGCGATCCTCGACGATCTCCACCGCGACGACATCGAGGCGCTGCGCGCCCATGGCGACTTCCTCAAGAGCAAGTTCGAAAGCGGACAATCGTGGTTATGAGCCCCCGCGATGGGCTCTACCCCATATTCCTCGCTACTACGCGCTCATGCGCCAGACCTGGTGTCCTCTCTCAGCCTCGGCTTCTATCGAGGCGAGGGAAAAAGCCCATCGGCGACTATCTCTATGTGGGAGAGGCGATGGATCGGCGCCTCGAAGCCGACCTGGTGGCTCAAGCCGAATCTTGACGGCGCTCCGGTCAAGGGGGTAGTTTGGCGCAGGTTGTTGGATTTGCAATTTTTTCAATTAATTTCTTTTTGAGGAGGAGCGAAAAGTGGCAATGAGCAAAAGATCTACCGCCGGACTCTACAGGAATCCGGCAATTCCCCTTGTTTCAGCTCTC
>JAABSM010000054.1 GCA_011390365.1 Gammaproteobacteria bacterium | reverse complement strand
ATGCAGGTCCGCGAGAATACGGCTCGCATGAGCTGCAAATTCAGCGATCGCTTCGGTTTTCATTTGAGTCTCCCAGATGTTCAGCGCCTCTCGGCAATGGTGGATTACCGTGACATATTTCTGGTCGATGATGATTCTGTTTTCAATCATCAACAACCCCTCTCCGTGCCCTCCGTGCCTCCGTGGCAAACCAATCAGGCAAACTCCATGATCGCCTGATCCACCGACAGACTAGCCCCTGCGTCGGCGACGATCTTGCTGACCACGCCATCCTGCTGGGCGCGCAGGACGTTTTCCATCTTCATCGCCTCGATCACCGCCAGCTCTTCGCCGGCCTTGACCTCCTGGCCTTCGCTGACCGAGACCTTCACCAGCAACCCCGGCATGGGGGAGAGGAGAAACTTCGATAGATCCGGCGGCAGTTTTTCCGGCATCAGGTCCTGAAAGTGGGCGATACCGGGGGCGAGGACCAGGGCGTCGATCTCGGCGCCGCGATGAAACAGGCGATAGCGGATACCGTCCCGCTCGACCTGGAACCACACCGTCTTGTCGTCGATCTCGACCCGGAACAGCGGCTGGCCAAGTTGCCAGTCGCACTGCACAGCGAATTGACGGTCGTCGTAATCGACATGGTAGCCGCCGTTCTCCGGACGCACATGGACGTGATGGGCGACGCCCTCGACCAGTACCGTCCAGTCATCGTGGACCTGGCGTTCGTAACCGGCGACCTGGCCGCTGATGTTGGCGGCGCGATCCATATAGCGACGGTGCACCAAGGCCGCCACCAGGATGGCGTGGGCCGGGTCTTCGCGGGGCACGTCGGCGGGGCGAAAGCCCTCGGGATACTCCTCGGCGATGAAGTTGGTGCTCAGGCGGCCCTCCTGGAAGCGGGGGTGGGCCATGAGGGCGTTGAGGAAGCTGATGTTATGCAGCACACCGCGGATATGGTAGCGGTCCAGGGCCTCCTGCATGTGCAGGATCGCCTCGTTGCGATCCTTGCCCCAGGTGACCAGCTTGGCGATCATGGGGTCGTAGTACATGGAGACCTCGCCGCCCTCGTGGACGCCGGTATCGACCCGTACATGGGGCGACTCCGGCGGCTGGTGGTAGCGCACCAGACGGCCGATGGAGGGCATGAAGTCGCGGAAAGGGTCTTCGGCGTAGACCCGGCTCTCCATCGCCCAGCCTGTGAGCTTGATATCATCCTGGGTGACGGGCAGCTTGTCGCCGGCGGCGACGCGAATCATCAACTCCACCAGATCCAGCCCGGTGATCAGCTCGGTGACCGGGTGTTCCACTTGCAGGCGGGTGTTCATCTCCAAGAAGTAGAAGTTGCGCTCCTTGTCGACGATGAACTCGACGGTACCGGCGGATCGATACTGCACCGCCTTGGCCAGCGCCACCGCCTGCTCGCCCATGGCCTGACGGGTCGCCTCGTCGAGAAAGGGGGACGGGGCCTCTTCGATCACCTTCTGATGACGGCGCTGGATGGAGCACTCCCGCTCCCCCAGGTAGACGCAGTTGCCATGGCTGTCCGCCATCACCTGGATCTCGATATGGCGCGGCTCCTCGATATACTTCTCCACGAAGACCCGGTCGTCGCCAAAACTGGAGCGGGCCTCGTTGGTGGCGCGCTCGAAGCCGTCACGGCACTCCGCCTCGTCCCAGGCGATGCGCATCCCCTTGCCGCCACCGCCGGCGGAGGCCTTGAGCATCACCGGATAGCCGATCTCGGCGGCGATCTTCACCGCATGATCGGCGTCTTCGATCACCCCGGTATGCCCCGGCACCGTATTCACCCCCGCCGCCTCGGCCAGCTTCTTGGAGGTAATCTTGTCCCCCATGCTGGTGATGGCGTGGGGTGCGGGACCGATGAAGGCGATACCCGCCGCCTCCAGCTTCTGGCAGAAGGCGGCGTTCTCCGAAAGAAAGCCGTAGCCCGGATGAACCGCCTCGGCCCCGGTCTCTTTGCAGGCGTCGATGATGCGCTCCATCACCAGATAACTCTCGGCGGAGGCCGCCGCCCCCACATGCACCTTCTCATCCGCCATGCGGGCGTGCAGGGCGTCGCGGTCGGCATCGGAATAGACCGCCACGGTCTGGATACCCAGGCGGCGGCAGGACTTGATCACCCGGCAGGCGATCTCGCCACGATTGGCGATTAGGATCTTTTTGAACATTTGCTTGTATATCCGGGTTTGAATAGACAGGATTAACAGGATTTTTCAGGATTTACAGGATTATTGATTAATGTAGATCTGGGCTTTGGCGGTACATTTCGCACTATCTCAAAGACTTCGCCGTGAATTAAAAAACGTTCATTTGAAAATCCTGTCAATCCTGCGCAATCCTGTTAATCCTGTCTATTTCTTTCAATCACAAAGGAATATTGCCGTGCTTACGCCACGGGTTTTCCAGTTTCTTCTCCTTGAGCATCGCCAGCGAGCGGCAGATGCGTTTGCGGGTGGCGTGGGGCATGATGACATCGTCGATGAAACCCCGTGACCCCGCCACGAAGGGATTGGCGAATTTGCTGCGGTACTCTTCGGTTCGTGCCTTGATCTTCTCCTCGTCGCCGCTGTCCGCACGGAAGATGATCTCCACCGCCCCCTTGGGGCCCATCACCGCGATCTCGGCGCTGGGCCAGGCCAGGTTTACATCGCCGCGCAGGTGTTTGGAGGACATCACGTCGTAGGCCCCGCCGTAGGCCTTGCGGGTGATCAGGGTCACCTTGGGCACGGTGGCCTCGGCGTAGGCGTAGAGCAGCTTGGCCCCGTGCTTGATGATGCCGCCGTACTCCTGGGAGGTGCCCGGCAGGAAGCCCGGCACATCCACCAGGGTCACCACCGGGATGTTGAAGGCGTCGCAAAAGCGCACGAAGCGGGCCGCCTTGCGGGAGCTGTCGATATCCAGACAGCCCGCCAGCACCATCGGCTGGTTGGCGACGATGCCGACGGTACTGCCCTGCATGCGCCCGAAGCCGGTGAGGATATTGCCGGCGTAGTTGGGTTGCAGCTCGAAGAAGTCCCCCTCGTCGACGATCTTGTGGATCAGCTCCTTCATGTCGTAGGGCTTGTTGGGGTCGTCGGGAATCAAGGTATCCAGGGAGGGCTCCATGCGATCGGTGGGATCGTCGCAGGGCCACACCGGCGGCTTCTCCCGGTTGTTGGCGGGCAGAAAATTGACGAAGCGGCGCAGCATCAGCAACGCCTCCACGTCGTTTTCGAAGGCGAGATCCGAGACCCCGGACTTGCCGGAGTGGGTCAGCGCCCCGCCCAGCTCCTCGGCGGTGACGGTCTCGTGGGTCACCGTCTTCACCACCTCGGGGCCGGTAACGAACATGTAGGAGCTATCCTGCACCATGAAGATAAAGTCGGTCATGGCCGGCGAATAGACCGCGCCGCCGGCGCAGGGGCCCATGATCATGGATATCTGGGGGATCACCCCGGAGGCCATGACGTTGCGCTGAAACACGTCGGCGTAACCGGCCAGGGAGTCCACCCCCTCCTGAATACGCGCCCCGCCGGAGTCGTTGAGCCCGATCACCGGCGCGCCCACCTTGATGGCGTGGTCCATGATCTTGCAGATCTTCTCCGCATGGGCCTGGGACAGCGAGCCGCCGAAGACGGTGAAGTCCTGGCTGAAGACGAACACCAGCCGCCCGTTTACCGTGCCATAGCCGGTGACCACGCCGTCGCCCGGGACCTTCTGCCCCTCCATGCCGAAGTCCACGCAGCGGTGCTCCACGAACATGTCCCACTCTTCAAAGGAGCCGGGGTCGAGGAACAGCTCGATGCGCTCCCGCGCGGTGAGCTTGCCCTTCTGATGCTGTTTGACGATGCGCGCCTCGCCCCCGCCCAAGCGGGCCGCGGCGCGTTTTTCTTCGAGTCGTTCGATGATTTGGTGCATAAAATTTTCTTCGAAATGGTTTATTTGGACCGTTCGGCCCAGTAATTCGGCCTGCGCCGGTGGTGCGCGACAGCCAGGACCTCTACCCTGTCGTCCGCTACTTGATAGAAAACGTCAAATGGAAAGCCTCGCAGCGAGTATTTACGATTTCCTTGACCAAGTGCCTTGTAACGATGCGGGGCAGCGCAAATATTTTCCATGGCTTTTTCAAAAACAGCGAGATATCGCGCTCCCAGCCCGACCCGCTGACTTTCGTAATAGGCGACATGCTCCAGGTGCTCGACTCGGGCAAGCGGGTGAAACCGATAACTCATCTCTTCAACAGCGCTTGCGCTTCTCGCCTAACCACATCCGCTGGAATGGCCTCTACCACTCCTTCATCCAACTCCCGCCCTCTGCGCTGAACCTCATCAACCCACAACGCCTCGATTTCGGACTCGGACATCTCATCAAGACTGGAAAGCAATGCCTCAGCGAGCTCCGCACGATCGCCTGGGGGAAGCTTTAATGCCTGTTCCCGAATAGACTCGATAGCCATGTCACTTTTCCTCTACAGTGCTCATTCATGTTAGACCGGAAGTCCAAGATATTCAGCCCCCTTCATCGCCAATCACCCCCAACACCTCCAACGCCGTCTCGGTGATATTCGCCCCCGGCCCGAAGATGGCGGCGACGCCTGCGGCCTTGAGGTCGGCGTAGTCCTGGGGCGGGATGACGCCGCCGCAGACCACCTTGATATCCTCGGCCTCTTCGGCCTTCAGCGCCGCCATCAGGTGGGGGATCAGGGTCTTGTGGCCGGCGGCCAGCGACGACACGCCGATCACATGGACATCGTTCTCCACCGCCTGGCGGGCGGCCTCTTCCGGGGTCTGGAACAACGGGCCGATGTCCACATCGAAACCGAGGTCGGCGTAGGCGGTGGCGATCACCTTGGCGCCGCGGTCGTGGCCATCCTGACCCATCTTCACCACCAGGATGCGCGGGCGGCGGCCCTCCTTTTCGGCGAAGTCCGCCACCTGTTCGCGGATCCGCTCGAACACCTCGTCCCCCTCGTAGGCGGCGGCGTAGACGCCGGAGATGGATTTGTGCGCGGCCAAGTGCCGGCCCCATACTTCCTCCAGGGCATCGGAGATCTCGCCCAGGGTGGCGCGGGCGCGGGCGGCGTCCACCGCCAGTTCCAGCAGGTTGCCGCTGTGGTCGCGGGCGGCATCGGCGAGGGCCTTGAGGGCGGCGTCGCAGGCGACCGGGTCCCGTTCGGCACGGACCTTTTCCAGGCGGGCGATCTGGCTGGCCCGCACCTTGGTGTTGTCGATGGCCAGCACGTCCACCTGGGTCTCCTGCTCCGGACGGTATTTGTTGACGCCGACGATCACCTCCCGGCCCCGGTCGATAGCGGCCTGGCGGCGGGCGGCGGCCTCTTCGATGCGCAGCTTGGGCATCCCCGACTCCACCGCCTTGGTCATGCCGCCCAGCTCCTCGACCTCGTTGATCAGACCACGGGCGGCCTCCACCAGGGAGTGGGTAAGACTCTCCACATAGTAGCTGCCGCCCAGGGGGTCCACCACCCTGGTGACGCCGGTCTCCTCCTGCAAAACCAGCTGAGTGTTGCGGGCGATGCGGGCGGAGAAATCGGTGGGCAGGGCCAGCGCCTCGTCGAAGGCGTTGGTGTGCAGGGACTGGGTGCCGCCGAGCACCGCCGCCAGCGCCTCGATAGTGGTGCGCATGACGTTGTTGTAGGGATCCTTGGCGGTGAGGCTGACGCCGGAGGTCTGACAGTGGGTGCGCAGCATCAGGGAGCGGCTATCCTGGGGCTGGAAGTGCCGTTCCATCAGCTCCGCCCACAGGGTGCGGGCGGCGCGCAGCTTGGCGATCTCCATGAAGAAGTTCATGCCGATGCCGAAGAAGAACGACAGCCGCGGCGCGAATCGGTCCACGTCCAGCCCGCGGTCCACCGCGGTGCGCACATACTCCAGCCCATCCGCCAGGGTGAAGGCCAGCTCCTGCACCGCCGTCGCCCCCGCCTCCTGCATGTGGTAGCCGGAGATGGAGATGGAGTTGAAGCGGGGCATCTTCTCAGCGGTGTAGGCGATGATGTCCGCCACCACCCGCATCGAAGGTTCAGGGGGATAGATGTAGGTGTTGCGGACCATGAACTCCTTGAGGATGTCGTTCTGCAAGGTGCCCGAGAGCTGCTCCGGCGCAACCCCCTGCTCCTCGGCGGCGACGATATAGCCCGCCATCACCGGCAGCACCGCGCCGTTCATGGTCATGGAGACCGAGACCTTGTCCAGCGGGATGTCGTCGAACAGGATCTTCATATCCTCCACCGAGTCGATGGCCACCCCCGCCTTGCCCACGTCCCCTTCCACCCGGGGATGGTCCGAGTCGTAGCCGCGATGGGTGGCCAGATCGAAGGCGACCGACAGGCCTTGTTGCCCCGCCGCCAGATTGCGCTTGTAGAAGGCGTTGGACTCCTCGGCGGTGGAGAAGCCGGCATACTGGCGCACCGTCCAGGGCCGCCCGGGGTACATGGTCGCCCGCGGCCCGCGGGTGAAGGGCGCCAGACCCGGCAGGGTCTCCTGGAAGGTCATCGCCTCCAGATCCGCCGCGGTATACAGCGGCTTCACCGCGATCCCTTCCGGGGTGTTCCAGGTCAGGTCATCCAGCGGACGACCGCGAAGCTCCTTTTCGGCCAGGGTCTGCCAGTTGTCTAGGGAGGGGGATTCGGGTTTGGACATGGGTTTTCGTTCCGGTTTTATAGCTTAACCACAGAGGACACAGAGGACACAGAGATTCATGGGTTCACCACGAAAAACACGAAAAGCACGAAAACGTAGATCATGTGGAGTACAGCCCTGGGGCCTTGCCAGTCATTCACACGCCAAGGCTTGCACCCCAAACCGGCACCCTCTGTGCTCTCTGTGTTCTCTGTGGTTAAACCATTCGACATCACAGTTACTGACTTCCAAAGATGTAGCCCAAATCAATCTCCGCCTCTTCGAAGGGCGGGATACGGGCCTTACTGTTTTCGGCCTCAGCATCGTATTCGACGGAGTAGGCGACCTGGTAGACCTCACCCGCCAGCCGATAGGCGATCAGCGAGGCCGCCTCCGGCGAAATCACCCAGTAAAACGCCACCTGATGGCGCTGCAACATCATGAAGTGATGAAACAGATCCTTGCGCTCATGGCCCGGCGATGTGATCTCGCCGACCCAGTCCGGCAGCACCGTCATGATGCCCGTGGGACGATTGGGCAGCCGCTCCTTGCGCCAGCCCGCCAGGTCATGGGTCGGACATTGATGTTCGTTGTAACGCACCGAGATCTCCGGCATGATCCACCAGCCGCCAGGACCCAGCTTGCGCTTGAACAAGGCTACCTCGTCGGATAGGCCGGACTGAACCAGGGCATGCTCCGAACGGGCCATCGAGCGTCTGACAATCTCGCCGTCGATCAGCTCGACGCGCTCCTCTCGTGAAGCAAGCAGATCGTCAATATTCTTCAATTTGGTTGTTTGCACGGCATTTTCATCATGGCCCATATGTGCCTCAACACCCAGCAATCGAACAACAAACGATTCACGCGCGCCATCAAGCGCCGTACTTCGTCACGATTGTGCCTGAGCAAGGGATGATTCCATAAGTCTGACAGTGAATCTGGGCACTCCTCGACCAGTGTGTAACCAATTTTTTCGTAAGAGCCTCCCCCAACCATGCTTCGCAATTTTTCTGGTTCTGAAAGAACTCCAAGCACGAAGACTCTTTCGCGAAGGGATTCGGAAACCTTTTGACGAATACGGTCCAACCGAGAAATTCTCCCATCGAAATCGATCAGCAATACAAGGATACGACCTGGGTATCTGTTCATTGCTTGCTCTTCCGAGGTTTCGAGCTTCTCGACAACTTTCATCCAACCACCAGCTGGCGGCATGATTTGAATGGCGGTTGATGCACTTGGTTTTAAACGCGGCGCAAAAAGGCATCCATTGGCTATTTCGCGATTTGCATCATCCTCCGGGTAGATCATCACATGGGGTTTATATTTGTTGTAGCTCACGGCTCCACATCACCCTGAATCAACTGATCGATCAAATCTCCACTCACGGGAATATCCCGAAGAAGGCGACATCGTGTCGGTTCGAGATGGCTTTTACGACCGAGCACAAAGGTGTTTTCACCCGAGAAACGCCGAATCGCTTCCGGGTTATGCGAGGTCACCAAAACCTGACTTCCTTGCTGAAAAAAGCGGCGCAGTAGAGTGATAAACTGGGCCACTTCGGAAAGAGAAAGATAGTTGTCAGGTTCGTCCCAAAAGCAGAACAGGGGACCGTAGGCATCATTTGCGGCAAGTATTACCGCCCCCAAAAAAAAACACTTTTCGCCATCAGACAGTTCACTGAAAGGGACTCGCAGGGTCTTCTCCTTTCCTTCAAAGCGAACAATCAGATTCTTGGCATTTTTCCCTGTCGTTTCGTTAACGAAATCTTGAAGGTCGTGCAGCACGGTACGCAGGTAGTCATCAATCTTACGATAGGCGGAAGGATAAAGCCCAAGCACTCCCGCCATCCATTCCCCCAAGTTCTCTCCTGTTCTAAGGGGCTGCAATGATTCGCCGCTAGACTCTCCACTCATCAATGGTGGGAGCGGGGAAAGTATGACGATATGGGATAACCAGGTTTTAAATCGCTCCATCCCATTTTGGCCTGGCTGCTGCTGAATAACAGGCAAGGCAACAAGATGCCAATCAACCAGAAATTGCGCCTCCCTATCTTGACCATGCAGTGTAACCTGAGCCGCGCTACGCGAATACACCGCTTCGCCAGACACTTCCAGCTTTTCCTCCGACACACGGGGCTCCTTGAAGTTGTCCGGCAACTCCAGCGCAAGCGTGTAATCGTAAAGGCGCCCATCGAGTAGTATCTGTAATTCGAACCGCATAGGGGTTTCAGTACGCTCAGCGGTAAAATCCGAGATTTTCACCAACTCCCTGATGCGATTGATGCCTCGCCCAATGGATTGAAAGATCTCCAACACCGCGGAAATGCTTGACTTGCCACTACCATTCTTACCAATCAACAGCGCGGACGCGGTATCCGACAGATCGATCTCGAAGTTCTCCAAACACCGGAAATTATGAGCGTAGAGTCTTTGGATCATGACCTGGAAATACACCCCTTCTTGCAAGCGGAATACGCGGCATGCCCTGCTATAACAGCAACCCAATCAATGCTTGGCATAGCCGATTCGAATCAATGCCTCGGTGATCTCATCGAGGATTGCCGGGTCGTCGATGGTGGCGGGCATACGGTATTCGGCGCCGTCGGCGATCTTCTTCATGGTCCCGCGCAGGATCTTGCCGGAGCGGGTCTTGGGCAGACGATCCACCACGGTGACCTTTTTGAAGGCGGCGACCGGGCCGATCTTCTGGCGCACCAGGGCGACCAGTTCGCCGAGGATCTCTTCATGGGACTTCTCCACGCCGGCCTTGAGGACGACCAATCCCACCGGCAGTTCACCCTTGAGTTGATCCGCCGCGCCGATTACCGCGCACTCCGCCACCGCCGGGTGGGAGGCGAGGACCTCCTCCATGCCGCCGGTGGAGAGACGATGGCCGGCGACGTTGATGATGTCGTCGATGCGCGACATGATCCACAGATAGCCGTCGTCATCCTTGTAGCCGGCATCGCCGGTCAGATAATAACCCTGCGTGGCGGAGAGGTAGGATTCGACGAAGCGATCGTCGTTCCGCCACAGGGTAGGCAGGCAACCGGGAGGCAGCGGCAGCTTGATCATGATGCGGCCGATGTCGCCGGGGGAGACCTCGTCGCCATTTTCATCCAGCACCTGGACATCGTAACCGGGCACCGCGCGGGTGGGTGAGCCGGCCTTGATCGGCAGCTCTTCGATGCCCATGCAGTTGGCGGCGATGGCCCAGCTGGTCTCGGTCTGCCACCAGTGGTCGATCACCGGTACCTTGAGCTTGTCCTGGGCCCACTCCAGGGTATCCGGATCACAGCGCTCGCCGGCCAGGAACAGGGCCTTGTAGTTCGAAAGGTCGTAGTCGCCGATCAACTTCCCTTCCGGATCTTCACGCTTGATCGCCCTGAAGGCCGTTGGCGCGGTGAACATCACCTTGACCTTGTGTTCCGAAATCACCCTCCAGAAGGCCCCGGCATCCGGGGTGCCCACCGGCTTGCCCTCATACAGGATCGTGGTGCAACCGTGCAGCAGCGGGGCGTAGACGATGTAGGAGTGGCCCACCACCCAGCCCACGTCCGAGGCGGCCCAGTAGACATCGCCGGGGTCCACGTCGTAGACGTTCTTCATGGTCCACTTCATGGCGACCGCGTGGCCGCCGTTGTCCCGCACCACGCCCTTGGGGATGCCGGTGGTGCCGGAGGTGTAGAGGATGTACAGGGGATCGGTGGCGGCGACGGGCACGCACTCCGCCGGCGCCGCTTTAGCCGCCGCCTCCGCCCAGTCCACGTCTCGTGGGGCCTGCATCTCGGCCTGGGCCTGAGGGCGTTGCAGGATAACGCAGTGATCCGGCTTGTGGCTGGAGAGCTCGATCGCCTCATCCAGCAGCGGCTTGTACTTTATCACCCGGGTAACCTCGATGCCGCAGGAGGCGGAGACGATCACCTTGGGTTTGGCGTCGTCGATGCGGGTGGCCAGCTCCTTGGATGCAAAGCCGCCAAACACCACCGAGTGGATGGCGCCGATGCGGGCGCAGGCGAGCATGGCGATGGCCGCTTCAGCGACCATGGGCATGTAGACGATGACCCGATCGCCCTTCTCCACCCCTTGCGCCTTCAGGACCCCGGCGAAACGGGCGGTGGCATCTCGCAGTTCGGAATAGGTGTAGGTGCGCTTGCTGTCGGTGACCGGGCTGTCGTAGATCAGCGCGGGCTGATCGCCGCGCCCGCCGTCGGCATGGCGATCGAGGGCGTTATAGCAGGTGTTGAGTTCGCCGCCGGCGAACCATCGGTAGAAAGGGGGGGTCGAGTCGTCGAGAACCTTGTCCCAGGTCTTATACCAATCGATTTCACTGGCCGCCTCGGCCCAGAAACCCTCGGGATCCTCCATTGAACGCGCGTAGATGTCCTCATAGCCCATCGTTATTCCCCCTTTCTTCAGGTTATATTTTAAATATTCAATACGATTCTACCAGACTATTAAGTTTTCGTGTCAAGCATGAATTTTGAATGGGCTGAGGCGAGTTCCAGGATAAAACCTACCACAGAGAACACAGAGAGCACAGAGGAACTCTCGTATGAGGAAGCGGATGAAGGGGCATTGTTAGTTTAAATATCAACAGGTTGAATCTTCGCTAACGTTTTTCCTGCCCTTGTCGCTCTGTGCCCGCTGTGTTCTCCGTGGTGTATTCTTCGTTGGAAATCACCAGAGTGTTGAGTGCTTAGTGCTGGCTGCTTGGACAAGGTTAGGCGCTGGGCGGGGGCGCACGGCACAAGCGGCAACAAGGCGGGCGCTCAGGAGAGCACCGCCAATCCTTCAAGGAATGGCGGCGCCGAATTCAATACATCTTGCGGGAAATACCACTACCGCCAAGCGGGTAGGCAAGAGAGCAGGGAATCAATCAGGAGCGGCGGAAGATAACCAAAGGGGCAATCCCGGTCATCCTGAACATCCTGTTAATCTTGTCTATTCTTGTTTTTTCGCGGCCCCGTGTTAGGGCCGCGGAGCGACGTCAGGCATCGAAGGGGTGGCGCACGACCAGGGTCTCTTCCCGGTCGGGGCCGGTTGAGATGACGTCAATGGGGGTAGCGGTCAGCTCTTCGATCTTCCTGAGATAGGCCTGGGCATTGGCGGGCAGGTCTTCGTAGCGCTTGGTGCCGACCGTAGAGTCGATCCAGCCTGGCATCTCGATATAAATCGGCTTGCACTGCCCGAAACGGTCCGCGCCTACCGGCGGGGCGTCGACCTGCTCGCCGTTGATGTCGTAACCAACGCAGATCTTGAGGGTCTCCATGCCGTCCAGCACATCCAGCTTGGTGATGCAGATGCCGGTGACGCTGTTGATCGCCATCGAGCGGCGCAGGGCGACGATATCAAGCCAGCCGCAGCGGCGCTTGCGGCCAGTGGTGGCGCCAAATTCGTGGCCCTTGGCGCCCAGATGGTCGCCATCCGCGTCGAAAAGCTCGGTGGGAAAGGGGCCGGCGCCGACGCGGGTGGTGTAGGCCTTGACGATGCCCAGCACATAGTCGATGTCGCACGGACCAACGCCACTGCCGCTGCACGCACCACCGCCGGTGGTGTTGGAGGAGGTGACGTAGGGATAGGTGCCGTGATCGATATCCAGCAACGCCCCCTGGGCGCCCTCGAACATCACGTTGCGCCCTTCGGCGCGCATCCGGTGCAGGGTACCGGTAACGTCCTCCACCAGCGGCAGCAGCTTTTCGCGCTGGGCGAGGGTGGTATCCAGCACCTGCTGGTAGTCGACGGGGTCGAACTTGAAGTAGTGCTCCAGGGCGAAGTTGTGGTACTCCATCACCTCGCGTAGCCGCTCGCTGTAGGTCCCCACGTCCACCAGCTCACCCAGACGAATGCCGCGACGGGAGACCTTGTCCTCGTAACAGGGGCCGATGCCGCGTCCAGTAGTACCGATCGCCTTCTTGCCGCGGGCCGCCTCGCGGGCCTGATCCAGGGCAATGTGGTAGGGCAGGATCAGCGGGCAGGATTCGCTGATGCCCAGACGCTCGGCGGCGGGCACGCCGTTCTTTTCCAGCATCTCCAGCTCTTCGAGCAGGGCGTCGGGCGAGAGCACCACGCCATTGCCGATGAGGCAGCGCACCCCTTCGCGCAACACGCCGGATGGAATCAGGTGCAGCACGGTCTGCTTGCCATCGATCACCAGCGTATGACCGGCGTTATGGCCGCCCTGAAAACGCACCACCGCCTCCGCGCGATCGGTCAGCAGGTCGACGATCTTCCCCTTGCCCTCGTCACCCCACTGGGTGCCGATGATTACGACGTTCTTTCCCATCTTCAACTCTCTAGTCGGTTAACGTGAATCGGGGCCGATTGCTTGTCGCGAATCGGCCCCGACATCCGGCCCAGACCGGAATTCAGGACAGCGGCAGAATCTTCCACTCTCCCGCCTCCTTGCGCAACTCCTCGCCACAACCCTGCTCGCGGGCGTCGCCGCTCTGACCGGGCAGCGCGAAGATGACCCGCCGCCCCTCGCCGCGCAGTTGCGCGACCTGGTCCACCAGCGCCTTTTCCTCGGGCCAAGGGGCAAATATAGCAGGTTTCGTCCCGATGTCGCCACGTTTGCCGATGCGAAACAGGGTGCGCAGGTCGCCGGAGAAGCCAACCGCCGGTCGGGCGCGCCCGAACGAGCGGCCATATTCGTTATAGCGGCCGCCGCGCATCACCTCCTGGCCAAGTTCGGGCACAAACCCCGCGAAGACGATGCCAGTGTGGTAGTGATAGCCGCGCAGCTCCGCCAGATCAAAATGGGGAGCAATAGCCGGGAAGCGTTCCTTGAGCCCTTGCGCCACCTGGCGTAGCTCCCCAAGCGCCGTCAGCACCTCATCACCGGCGCCCGAAAGGAGCTGCTCCGCCCGCTCCAGGGCGTCATCGCCGCTCAACTCCGCCAGCGCCACGAACATTGCGCCGTGCTCAGGCGAAAGTTTCAACTCGGCGACGATCTCCTGGATCTCGGAGGTCGCCTTGCGTTGCAGGGCCTCGAACAGCGCCTGCTCACCCTGCTCATCCAGCCCGGCCTGGCGGGAGAGGTTGCGGAAGATCCCGACATGTCCGAGATCCAGGTAATACTCCTCGACGCCGCACAGATCCAGGGTACGCACCAGTAGATCGAGAATCTCCAGCTCGCTCTCGATGCCATCGTGGCCATAAAGCTCAGCCCCGACCTGGAGCGGTGCGCGGGACGCGGCGGGGTTCTCCGGCTGGGTATGCAGTACCGTACCACAGTAGCAAAGGCGCGCCGGGGCCTCGCGATTGAGCTTGTGGGCGTCGATACGCGCCGCCTGGGGCGTGATATCGGCGCGCACCCCCAGGGTGCGACCCGTGATCAGATCGGTCACCTTGAAGGTCCGCAGGGCCAGGTCGTCGCCGCCGCTCACCAGCAGCGCCTCCATGTACTCCAGAAACGGCGGCAGGATCAGATCGTAGCCCCAGCCCTCATACATATCCAGGAGCCGCCTGCGCAGGCCCTCCAACTCCGCCGCGCGGGGCGGCGGCAGTTCGTCGATGCCTTCCGGCAGCAGCCAGTGATGGTCTATGGCCATGGCGTTATTTGCCTCTTTGATTCATCCGCTTCGGTAACGCGCGCCCGTCTTGCCTGCGCGGCAGTACTAGTGCGGCGCCCGCCAAGTGACTATAAACGATGCTTTTCATATTTTTATTATTTTTATATAAATAGTTTTATTGCTTATTTAGCGGGCGCCGCGCTAGCCTTTCACCAGGTAGAGCAACAGCAGCCCGAGGAGCATGCTGACGAGGCCCGAGATCCGGATCTCCCGGCTCTCCATCTCGCTCATCAGCCGCATCATGCCGCGCATGCGATCCGGGCTCAAGAAGGGCAGGATCCCCTCCAGCACCAGCATCAGCGCGAACGCGCTCCACAGATCGGTCCAGTTGATTTCAATCATAAAAAAGCCGGGTCAAGCGCCCCGGCTATGGCGATTTCGGTAATGGATCATGAAGATCCTCGGCCAGCTTCTACAGCCGCGCCAAGCAAACCATGAGATTTTCTCACGCGGACACGGAGATCACCGAGGCGATTTCCGCATCTCCGTATCATTGACATCTCACTCCACATCACGGGCAATATTACCCGATCACGAGCAATACTACCCGCAAAGCGCCGAGCCCGCCCCCTCTCCCTTGGGGAGAGAGGTGCAATCGTCGGGGGGAGCTGTGTCAGGGCTTGGCGCCGGTCTGACTGCCGAAGAAACGGAAGAACTCGGAGTCCGGCTCCAGCACCAACATGTCGCCGCCCTGCTGAAACACCTTGCGATAGGCGGAGAGGCTGCGATAGAAGGCGTAGAAGTCGGGGTCGGCGTTGAACGCCGAGGCGTAGACCTCGGTCGCCTTGGCATCCCCCTCACCACGCAGCCGCTCGCTATCGCGATAGGCCTCGGCGAGTATCACGGTGCGCTGACGGTCGGCGTCGGCGCGAATCCGCTCGGCGATCTCGCCACCCTGGGCGCGCAGGTCGGCGGCAACCCGTTGACGCTCGGCGCGCATCCGATCATACACCGACTCGCTGACCTCCGGCGGCAGATCGATCTGCTTGACCCGCACATCGAGGATCTCGACCCCCAGCTCCGCCGCCTTCTCGTCCGCGTCCTTGGACAGCAGGGCCATGATCTCGGCGCGCTCCCCGGAGACCACCTCATTGATGGTACGCTTGCCGAACTCGTCGCGCAGACTGGTGTTGATGCGCTCTGACAGCAGCCGCCCGGTCATGCCGATATCGCCGCCGGTGGAGCGGAAGAACTGGGCGACATCGTTGATGCGCCACTTGGCGAAGGAGTCGACGATCACGTCCTTCTTTTCGATGGTCAGAAAACGCTCGGGATTGGAATCCAGGGTCTTGATGCGCCCGTCGAAACGGGTGATCTGCTCAACGAACGGGATGCGCCAGTGCAGTCCCGGCTGGTAGGTGGAGTCGACGATGCGACCAAAGCGCAATTTAAGCGCTACCTCCCACTGATTGACCACGAACGCGGAAGAGGCGATACCAATCGCCAGCACCATCAAACCGCCGAAAAACATCTTCATTTTCGTATTCATCAGCGCGTCCCCCTGCTACGGTCCACTTCGCGCATCGGCTGGCCGCTATTGCGGTTGCGATCCTCGCGTTGCTGTCTGGCCACGGATTCCGCGCTCGGCGCGGCGCTCGTCCCCACGCTCCGCCCCCGGGCAGAGCCTTCGAGAATCTTGTCGAGGGGCAGGTACATCAGATTGTTGCCGCTCTCCACGTCCAGCAGCACCTTGCTGGAGTTGGCCAACACATCCTCCACGGTATCGATGTAGAGGCGCTCCCGGGTCACCACCGGCGCCTTGTTGTACTCGGTCAGCACCGATGTGAAACGCTCCGCCTCACCCTCCGCCTCGGCGATCACCTTGTCCTTGTAGGCGGTGGCATCGGCGAGAATGCGCGACGCCTCGCCTCGCGCCTGGGGCACCACCGAGTTACGGTAGGCCTCGGCCTGGTTCTCCAGCCGCTCCTTGTCCTCGCGCGCCTTGATCGCGTCATCGAAGGCGTTCTTGACCGCCTCGGGCGGCTTGGCCGGTTGCATGTTGACACTGGTAACCTGCATACCTGTGCGGTACTCGGAAATCAACTGCTGCACCCGCTCCTTGATGCTATCGGCGATCTCGGCACGCCCCTCGGTCATCACGAAATCGAGATCGCTCTTGCCGATCACCTCTCTCACCACCGCTTCGGTGGTATCCCGCAAGGTACGCTCCGGCGACTGATCCTGAAACAGGTAGTCCTCGGCGTCCTGGATGCGGGACTGCACCGTCAGCTCCACATCGACGATATTCTCATCCCGGGTGAGCATGCTGGCGCCGTGAGAGAAGGAGGAGATCTGGTCCACGTTGACCTTGACCACCCGCTCGAACGGTCGCGGCATGTGCCAGTTGAGGCCGGGCATGGTGATACGGGTATAGGCGCCGAAACGCAGCACCACGCCGCGCTCCGCGGGCGCTACGGTGTAGAAGCCGGTCAGCAGCCAGACCACCAGCAACACGCCAGCCACCAGGCCGATAAGGATCGGCGCGGGCCCCTCGCCTCCGCCGCTGCTTCCGCCGCCGTTGCTTGCGCCGCGACGCTTTCCGAACAGCCCGCCCATGCCTTGCTGAATCTTCTTGACCACCTCATCAAGATCCGGCGGACCGTCGTTGTTATTCTTGCCGCTCCAGGGGTCCTTGCCCCCGCCAGGCTCGTTCCAGGCCATGAGTTACTCCAGGTTTATTAAGTTTGCAAACACTACACGAGCGAGTTCGCCAACGCGAAAGGTGGCAATTCTAGAGGCCCGCCTCTTCGTGAGCAAGGCCTTATATGACTTTTCGTTTGAGGACATTCAACCTCCCTCGCGACATGAGATCGAATCCCCGGCGACTGACGCCCCCTCAATAGCTCAGCCGATACCGCAACTCATCCGCCCCGCCGCCCGCCGCTGGCTGCAAGATACCGCTGCGTCGCAACTCCTCGCGCAAGGCCGCCGCGCCGCCCCGGACCACGAGCCGGAAGACCGCGGCTTCGGGCTCCGCGACCTGAATCACCGCTTCCACCACACTGCCCATTCGCGGTAGCAGGCGGTTGACACGGGCAAAGTCCCGCCGCCCCCGAATCTCTTCGACGCGCAGCGTCACCTCGCTGCGTCCGCCGTCATCCGCGCCGGCCATTGCCGGTGGCGCGAAACGCGCCGCAAGCGCCTCAACGGCGCGGTCCGCCGCATCACGCGCGACCTCGCGCAAGCCGTCCGCGGAGTGCCGCCACTGCTCCTGCACGGCATCTACGGAGAGGGTCCACGACGCGCTCCAGATATCGCCGCCGGCGTGGGTCAGGCGCGCCACCATCAGCGAATCATCGCCATATCGCCCGGTCGCGGTCCGCAACGCCGGGCTTATCCCCCGCCACACATCATCGGCATCGAGTCGCGCCCGATCCTCCAGATCCATCAGCGGAAACACCAGCGCCAGCCCCCGCGCCTCGGCCGCCTCTCGCAGCACCCCCAACAACCGGCCATCCTGATCGGGCCGCAACAATCTGCGCTGGCCGTCTTCATCGAGCACCACCCAGGTTACCACCTCGGGTCGGCCAACCCGCCACACCGGGATCCCGTGACCGCCGAGCATGGAGGCGACACGCTCCCGGTCGAAACTGACCACGATGCGGCGCGCCCTGATGCCCTGAGAATCGATCTCCCGAAAGCCATAGCTGACCATGTAATCCTGGGCGCGGGCGACCTCGGCGGCGAGTTGCGGCGCATTCGCCCGATCCCGCACCCCGACCACCTTGACCAGCATGTCACGAAAGGCCGCCTGGATGGCATTTGCCTTGCCTCCCTCGCTCTCATCGAGGATCGGCGCCTCGCCGCTGTAGAGATCCAGCGCGACCAGCGGCGGCGCGGCCCACAGCAGCGCCAACAGCAGGGTTGCCAGAAGAGATGGATGGATTGCTTTTTTCACGTTGATAAAGACGCCTTGGCGGTTGCCGATGTGTTTAGTCGCGGGCGAAAACCCCGGTTTCGCGCAGCGATCCGAGCACTCCAGCGCATTCTAGCGTTTCGCCCCCTGCCCCGTCTAACCGAAAAACGCACAAGCGGCGCGACGATGCGACGGCGATTGATGTTAGAATTCCCGAATTCACCGCGCGACCCCCCCTGAGTGGCGGGCGTACGCGCCCCTCGTCGCAAGATTCCGTGGAGCCGAGACGTGAGCGAGCCATCCGCCAAATCCCCCCCCCATGCCCCCTCCCTGAGTTACAAGGACGCCGGGGTCGACATCGACGCCGGCAACCGCCTGGTCGACCGCATCAAGCCCTTGGTCAAATCCACCGCCCGCGAAGGGGTCGTGGGCGGACTGGGCGGTTTCGGGGCGCTGTTCGAACTGCCGCTGGAGCGCTACCAGCAACCGATCCTGGTATCGGGCGCCGACGGCGTCGGCACCAAGCTCAAGCTGGCGCTGGAGATGGGCAAGCACGACACCATCGGCATCGATCTGGTGGCGATGTGCGTCAATGACATCGTGGTGACCGGGGCTGAACCGCTGTTCTTTCTCGACTACTACGCCACCGGTCGTCTCGACGTGGAGGTCGCCAGCGAGGTGGTAAAAGGCATCGCCGAGGGCTGTCGCCAGGCCGGCGCGGCGCTGACCGGCGGCGAGACCGCGGAGATGCCCGGCATCTACCGCGACGGCGATTACGACCTGGCCGGTTTCTGCGTCGGCGTGGTGGAGAAGGCACGCATCATCGACGCCACCCGGGTCAGACCCGGCGACGTGCTGATCGGGCTCGCCTCCTCCGGCCCCCACTCCAACGGCTACTCGCTGATTCGACGCATCCTCGAACACGCCGGGGCTGATCTCTCCGAATCCATGGGTGAAACCACCCTCGGCGAGGCGCTGCTTGCGCCGACGCGCATCTACGTCAGATCCCTGCTTGCCTTGCACGAAAAGCTCGACATCCACGCCCTGGCCCATATCACCGGCGGCGGCCTGCCGGAGAATATCCCCAGGGCGCTACCGGAAAAGACCAAGGCGGTGGTCGATCTCGAATCCTGGCAGCGACCCGAGGTATTCCGCTGGCTTCAGCAAAAAGGCAACATACAGGAGCGGGAGATGCTGCGTACCTTCAACTGCGGCCTGGGGATGGTCGTGTGCATGGCGGCCGACGATGCGGACAGCGCCATCGCCCTCTTGCATGAACAAGGGGAATTGGCCTGGCGGCTGGGCGAAATCCAGGCGACCGATGGCGCCCCGCGGGTGGAGTACCGGGGCCTGGCGGAATGACCGAAAGAGAGGCCGAAACCCGCCTGGTGGTACTGATCTCGGGCGGCGGCAGCAATCTGCAAGCCATTATCGACGGCTGCGCCGATGGCTCCATACCCGCGCGCATCGCCGCGGTCATCTCCAACCGCGCCGACGCCTACGGACTGACCCGCGCCGCCAAGGCAAATCTGGCGACCCGGGTGCTCGATCACCGGGGATTCGCGGATCGGGAAAGCTACGATGCCGCGCTCGCGGAAGTCATCGAGGAGTACGCCCCGCACGCGCTACTGCTGGCGGGCTTCATGCGCATCCTCACGCCAGCGTTCGTGAGTCGGTTCCGGGGGCGCATGTTCAACATCCACCCATCCCTGCTACCCAAATACATCGGCCTGCACACCCATCAAAGGGCGCTGGACGCGGGCGAAAGCCGACATGGCGCCAGCGTCCACTTCGTTACCGAAGAGCTCGACGGCGGCCCGGTCGTCCTTCAGGCCTGGGTACCCATCGAACGGAACGACGACGCAACCCGTCTGGCCGCCCGGGTGCTGGCACGGGAGCACCTCATCTACCCCGCGGTGGCGCGCTGGTTCGCCCAAGGGCGACTGCACATGCGTGACGAACGGGTATTGCTTGACGACACACCGCTGACCGAACCGATCCTGCTTGGCCCGGACGCAGCCCCCCCACCCTGAAGAAGCGACCGCCCCGCCCCCCGTCCTGGCCCCGGTTCGGGGATGGAGTACACGCCTTCAATGTCATCAAGATAAGCCATCGTGGCATTTTCCGGGAATGATGCGCCTCATTTCGTGGCTACGCCAACCGGTTTTGGTTCTGCATAGGATGTGCCGTCGGCCGAGCGCCAAGGCTTTGTATTCGGCACATCCTATGCCTATCGTATAGCCCCACAGGGCAGTACTTCAAACAGATGCCGGATCTATACCACGATCTCTCACGGCGGCACGGAGCACGCAAGGGGGGCGCCCTTCACGCACTCAGTGGCGGCGCGAGAAAACCATGATCTACTTCTCCCGCCGCGCGCCGAACACCGCCAACAGCCCCATCAGGCCGCCCAGCAGGCCCAACCCGAAACCACCCATCACAGGCACGGGAGTCGCCGGCGGTGGTGGCGGACCCGGGGGCGGGGGAGCGCGATCAAATTCCGCCGGCTCGAACGCACACTGCCCCATGCCGAAGTCGTTGCAGGTCACATCCACCACATCGACGGTGCATGTCCCCGCGCTGCCGGACATATCGGGCAGGTCAAAATACTGGGACTCCGCGTTGGCGTCATTGGTCAACAGGGCGGAACTGTCGCATCTCAAGCGATAGTCCTCTCCACCATTGATGGCGTTCAGTTTGCAACCCGCGGGGACCTGGTAATTGTCCACGTCGAACGCCGCCCCCCCGTCACACTGGAGTTCGGCGGTAAAGCCGAAGGTTTCGCAGCTCTCCCCCTCCGTCGGCAGGGTACCCAGCCACATCCGGGTATCCCCGGTATTATCGATGATCGGATCAAAATCGAGATCATCGCAGGTCAGGTAGTTGTACACCACGGTCCCGCGGGCGCCGGCCAGGGTCTGAATGTTCGATGCCATATTACCGGTGTTCTGACCAAAATTTACTTGGCCATCGGCAATGACGGGAAAACTCAAGTCATGCCTGGCGAAGGGATTAGTGGGCTCAGGATCGACAAAGTGGGCGAGGACGTCGGCGGCGGTGTAGCGGACCGAGGCCTGATTATCATCCCGAAAGGGAGGCATGCTCCGATCCTCACCAGAGGGCACATCCTCGAACATCGTCTCGCTTTCAAAGCGAATCTGCAATTTGTCGGTTTCACTGGTCACCGTCGGCAATGCGGAGAGATCCACCGTCACGTCGATGGAGTGGGTCACGGTGATATTCAGCGTCTGCATCACGATATTGGTCACGGTACCGAAGGCCTCGCCGCTCACCTCCGCGAACAGCTCCACGCTGGTCAGCGCCCTGTCACGCCCATCGAACATGGGCAGATCGACATTCACCTCCGGCACCGCCTCGTTGCCGCCGGTGCCCCAATCGGTGTGAAACAGTTCACCATCGGCGTAATCCCGCGTTATCCCGGTGTACTCATCATCCGGCTTGGGAAAATAGTCCTGATAGGTCTCGGACCCGCCCGCCAAAACCGTACTGGAAAACAGCCCCATCGCCAATGGCGCCAAGCGCCATGAAAAGCCCGTATCGCAAATCATTTGCCGTCCTCCCAAAGGACTAAAATGGTATCCAACAAAAGCGGCTATCAAGGTACTCCAAAGCCGCTTATTGGTTACCAATATACAAAATGACTCAGTAAGTTACAAGAACAAAATAAGAAACAACTTCACATAATCACCGTAACTTGGAGATTGCGCTTTACCATGAAGAAAGTAAGACGTGGCGCTCCTTGAAGGCGCACCACTCCTGGGGCTGACTCCGTGCCACGAGGCGCTATCTTCGCGACAAACAGGGTCTATTTTTCAACGACTTGAAATTTGCGTGAGGGGAGAGGCGCAGCGATGCGATGAATCTTCGTATTCATCCGCGTTTCATTGTGGTATGGCCACGTATGGAAATCGCCTTATGCGCGGCGGTACCAGCAACCGCCTCAGGCCGGAGGATCGACCCGCGACGCATGGCTGCCATTGACCCGAAACCAGCCGGCGATGCTGTACCGATCCCGCCGGGCCGCCCTCACCTCGTGGGGGAAACGCTCGCTGAGGAAGACCACCAGGGTACCGGCGAGCGGCGATACCGAGTGAATCGGCGAGAGGATATCCACCCCATCATGCTGGGGATAGATCAGCAGCTGCCCGCCATCCTCGACCCGCCAGCCGGAGTTGAGATAACAGACGGTGGTCACCACCCGGTTGGTATCCCCATTGAAGGCATCGAGGTGGCGTTTGTAGTAGGCGCCCGGGGCGTAGTGGGCGAAGTGGCACTCGTAATCGAAAAGCCCCAGAAAAAGGCGTCGATTGATACCCAGCCTCAGCCCCTCCATCCAGTCGAGATAGGCGATTTCAGCCGGCTCCGAACGGGTCAGCCAGCGCACCGCGTCGGTGCGCACAAAGTCGTTGATATGGCGCTCATCTTCCCGGCCGATACCGGCGCGCCGGAAATCCTCTTGTCCAAGAGACAGGATGCGCCCGGCGAGGGCGGAGACCAGATGATCCGGCAGGGCATTGGGCAAGATGCAGTAACCCGGGCCGGCGAGGGCGTCGGCGATACGACCGTAGAGGCCGTCGAGATAGAGGGGATCATCCCAGCGGAACGCTTCCAACCAGAACCCCAGGTCCGGCGCGGCCGGAAGTAAGAAAGGTGGCGAATTATAGCCCCCTTTCCTCAAAACAGGACATGCATTTTTTCACGCCTCGCGCCGCGCCTTCTCTTCCAGCCCGGAGAGCCCGAAGCGGCGATCCAGCTCCTTGAGCACATCCTCCGGCCCCAGGCCTTGGTGGGCCAGTAGCACCATGGAGTGAAACCACAGATCGGCGGTCTCGTAGATGATCTTCTCCGGCTCGCCATCCTTGGCCGCCATCACCGTCTCGGTCGCCTCCTCGCCGATCTTCTTGAGGATGGCATCCAGCCCCTTGGCGTAGAGCTTGGCGACATAGGAGCTGTCCGGCTCGGCGGACTTGCGCGCTTCCAGCACCTCGGCCAGTCGTTCGAGGACATCGCTCACAGCCGCACCTCCACGCCCCGGTCCGCCATGAAACGTTTGGCCTCGCCGATGCTGTACTCCGCGAAGTGAAAGATACTCGCCGCCAGCACCGCATCCGCCTTGCCCTGCACCACCCCGTCCACCAGATGCTGAAGGTTGCCGACGCCGCCGGAGGCGATCACCGGAATGGTTACCGCCTCGCTGATGGCGCGGGTCAGGTCGAGATCGAAACCGATCTTGGTACCGTCCCGATCCATGCTGGTGAGCAGGATCTCTCCCGCCCCGTATTCGGTCATCCTTTGCGCCCATTCGATGGCGTCCAGCCCGGTGGGCTTGCGGCCGCCATGGGTGAAGATCTCCCAGCGCAGCGGTTCGCCCTCGCCGCTCACCTTCTTGGCATCGATCGCCACCACGATGCACTGGGAACCGAAGCGGCTGGTCGCCTCCTTGACGAACTCCGGATTGAACACCGCCGCGGTATTGATCGCCACCTTGTCCGCGCCGGCGTTGAGCATGCGCCGTACGTCATCCACCTTGCGGATGCCGCCGCCCACCGTGAGGGGGATGAAGACCTCGCTGGCGACCCGTTCGACGACATGGACGATGGTCTCGCGATCATCGGAGCTGGCGGTGATATCGAGAAAGGTGATCTCGTCCGCCCCCTCCTCGTTGTAGCGCCGCGCCACCTCCACCGGGTCGCCGGCGTCGCGGATCTCCACGAACTTCACCCCTTTCACCACCCGCCCGGCATCCACGTCGAGGCAGGGTATAATGCGTTTCGCCAACATGATCTTGTTCCGTATCTTGGTGCAAAGCGGGTATTCTACCGGCATTCGGGGGATCCGCCAAAACGAGTCTGCGCTGCAAGCCGCCAATGGCCAACAGGCATAGGATGTGCCGAATTAATCGCCTTGTCGCTCGGTCGACGGCCCATCCTACGCAGAACCAAAAACGGTCGGCGTACCCACGAAATGAGGCGCATCATTCCCGGAAAATGCCACGATGGCTTATCTTAATGACATTGAAAGCGGGTACTCCATCCCCGAACCGGGTCGATAGGGGCTCAAAACAGGCACTCGATAAGATTTTCGAACGTAAGCTTCGTCGTCAAAAAGTCCGGTTAGCGGTGGCAGCCGTTTCAGCGGTACAATCGCCGACCTGACACAACAACCACGGCACCGCACCAGCCCATGCTCGAACTCCTCGCCATCCCCGCCGCCTACCTCATCGGCTCCATCTCCAGCGCCATCCTGGTGTGCAAGCTCATGGGCCTGCCCGACCCCCGCACCCAGGGCTCCAACAACCCCGGCGCGACCAACGTGCTGCGCATCGGCGGCAAACTGCCCGCCTTTCTGACCCTGGCAGGAGACATGCTCAAGGGCCTGCTGCCGGTGCTGGCGGCCAATCTGACCGATCTTTCCATCCCGGTACTGGCCGGCGTCGCCCTGGCCGCCTTCCTCGGCCACCTCTACCCCATCTTCTTCGGCTTCAAGGGGGGCAAGGGCGTCGCCACCGGGCTGGGCGTGCAGTTCGGTCTGCACTGGATGATCGGCGGCGGCGTCGCGGCGATCTGGCTATTCATCGCCAAGGGGCTGAAGATCTCATCACTGGCGGCGCTGGTCGCCATGGCCATTGCCCCGATCATCATCTGGCTGGTATGGCCCGCCCCAGAACTGGTCGCCATGCAACTGGTGATGACGGTGATCCTTTTCTGGCGCCACCGCTCCAACATCCGCAACCTGATCGAAGGAAAGGAAGACAAGATCGGCGCCTCTGGCGACGCGGATAAAGAAAAGGCCACCACAGACAACACAGAGCGCACGCAATGTCATTAACTTAAGCGCCACGCCAGGTTCCCGCCCTTGATGCGCCTGACTCCGGGGCAGCCCGGAAATTGCCGGGCCGGCATAGGATGTGCCGAATAAAAAGCCTTGTCGCTCGGTCGACGGCACATCCTATGCAGAACCAAAAACCATGAGCGGGACGGGGCTTGCAGCCCCGTCCCCACCATTACCGCTGCACCAAGGCCCCTTCCCCGCTCCCCCGCTTGAGGACATAGGTAACGGTACGGACGGGTTTGCAAAACCCGTCCGGCGAGAGAGCGCACGGAGAGTTGAATAGGGCGCATTTGCGCGATGCACCGGAACCACGAAATACACGAAACACACGAAAGGTGTTGATGCCATGACCGGGACGGGGCTTGCGGCCTCATGAGCGGGACGGGGCTTGCGGCCTCATGAGCGGGACGGGGCTTGCAGCCCCGTCCCCACCATTACCGCTGCACCAAGGCCCCTTCCCCGCTCCCCCGCTTGAGGACATAGGTAACGGTACGGACGGGTTTGCAAAACCCGTCCGGCGAGATCAGCCCACGACGGGAGACAGCAAGCAGGAGCTTGCAAGACATGCGTTCCCAAGGGGACCTTGGGAACGAGCGGAAAAGCCACGACACATGAGCGGGACGGGGCTTGCAGCCCCGTCCCCACCATTACCGCTGCACCAAGGCCCCTTCCCCGCTCCCCCACTTGAGGACATAGGTAACGGTACGGACGGGTTTGCAAAACCCGTCCGGCGAAAGGAATGCGCCCCCTCCCTGGAAAATTCGAACAAAATCTCCATCTTTTGTCCCAAGGCGATTTCCTGTATCTTTCACCCCCTTTAGCTGGGTTTCGAAGATGCGTACACGGGTCAAGATTTGCGGCATTACCCGGATCGAGGATGGGCTGGCGGCGGTTCGTGCCGGGGCGGATGCCATTGGGCTGGTCTTTTATCCGCCCAGCCCGCGCGCGGTCACGCCGAAGATCGCGGCGGAGATCGTCGCCCGACTGCCCCCCTTCGTCACCACCACCGGGCTGTTCGTCGATCATTCGCGGGAAGAGATCGAAACGGTTCTTGAACAGGTCCCGCTGGATCTGCTGCAATTCCATGGCCACGAGACGCCCGAGCAATGCGAAGGCCATGGTCGCCCCTGGATCAAGGCGCTGCGCATGCACGACGGGATCGACCTGCACCGGGAGCGGGAGCATTACCCCAACGCCGCCGGCCTGTTGCTCGACGCCTACCGCAAGGGGGTGCCGGGCGGCACCGGCGAGGCCTTCGACTGGCGACGCATCCCCGCCGACCTGGCGGGCGAGATCATCCTCGCCGGCGGGCTGAACGGGGAGAACATCGAACAGGCCATTGAGACAGTCCGCCCCTACGCGGTGGACGTCAGCGGGGGGGTCGAGGCATCGAAGGGCATCAAATCGCCCCAAAAGATCGAATCATTCATGAGAGGAGTGCAACGTGCCGACGAGCGATAACACCGACTTCACCGCCATGCCGGACGAGCGCGGCCACTTCGGCCGCTACGGCGGCATGTTCGTCTCCGAGACCCTGATGGAGCCATTGGAAGAGCTGCGCCGGGCCTACGAAAAATACATGGTGGACGACCAGTTCCTGGCCGAACTCTACGCCGACCTGCAAGACTACGTGGGACGCCCCTCCCCCATCTACCACGCCGAGCGCTGGAGCCGGGAGCTGGGCGGTGCGCAGCTCTACCTCAAGCGCGAAGACCTCAACCACACCGGCGCCCACAAGGTGAACAACACCATCGGCCAGGCGCTGCTGGCGAAGCGCATGGGCAAGACCCGCATCATCGCCGAGACCGGCGCCGGCCAGCACGGCGTCGCCACCGCCACCGTCGCCGCCCGCCTGGGGCTGGAGTGCGTGGTCTACATGGGCTCGGTGGATGTCGCCCGTCAGGAGGCCAACGTCTACCGCATGCGCCTGCTCGGGGCCAAGGTCGTCCCCGTCGAGTCCGGCTCCAAGACCCTGAAAGACGCCCTCAACGAGGCGATGCGGGACTGGGTCACCAACATCGACAACACCTTCTACATCATCGGCACGGTGGCCGGCCCCCATCCCTACCCGGCGATGGTGCGCGACTTTCAGGCGGTGATCGGTCGCGAGGCCCGCGCCCAGATGGCCCAGAAGCTCAACCGCCTGCCGGACGCCCTGGTGGCCTGCGTCGGCGGCGGCTCCAACGCCATCGGCCTCTTCTACCCCTTCCTCAACGACCCGGATGTCGCCATCTACGGCGTCGAGGCGGCGGGCGACGGCCTGGAGACCGGGCGGCACGCCGCGCCGCTATGCGCCGGCAAGCCGGGCGTGCTGCACGGCAATCGCACCTATCTGATGGAAGACGCCGACGGCCAGATCATCGAGACCCACTCCATCTCCGCCGGCCTCGACTACCCCGGGGTGGGACCGGAGCACGCCTGGCTGCGGGACACGGGCCGCGCCCAATATGTCGCGGTAACCGACGACGAGGCCCTCGCCGCCTTCCACATCCTGACCCGAACCGAAGGGATCATCCCGGCGCTGGAGTCGAGCCACGCCCTCGCCTACGCCGCCAAGCTGGCCCCGACCATGGAGAAGGACCAGATCATCCTGATCAACCTCTCCGGCCGCGGCGACAAGGACATGCACACCGTAGCCGCCAAAGAAGGAATCGAGATATGAGCCGTATCGCGCAACGTTTCAGCCAGCTCAAGGCGCAAGGTCGCACCGCCCTGATCCCCTTCGTCACCGCCGGCGACCCCAATCCGGAGGTTACCGTACCGCTGATGCACGCCATGGTCGAGGCCGGCGCGGACCTGATCGAACTTGGCGTGCCCTTCTCCGACCCCATGGCCGACGGCCCGGTGATCCAGCGCGCCAGCGAACGGGCGCTTGGACACCATGTGCGCCTGCGCGACGTGCTCGACATGGTCAAGGCCTTTCGTGACAAAGACGCCGACACCCCGGTGATCCTCATGGGCTACCTCAACCCGCTGGAGATCATGGGCTACGAGACCTTCGCCAAGGCCGCATCGGAAGCCGGCGTCGACGGGGTACTCACCGTCGACCTGCCGCCGGAAGAGGCGAGTGAGCTGCGCACCGCCCTGCGCCCCGCCAAACTGGACCCGATCTTCCTGCTATCCCCCACCAGCACCGCCGAGCGCATTCAACGCATCTGTGACGCCGCCAGCGGATTCGTCTACTATGTATCGGTCAAGGGCATCACCGGCGCGGCGAGCCTGGACACCGACGCGGTCAGCGCCAAGCTGAAGGAGATCCGCCAAAGCACCGACCTGCCGATTGGGGTTGGTTTCGGCATCAAGGACGCCGCCTCCGCCAAGGCGGTAGGGGCCATGGCCGACGCCGTCATCGTCGGCAGCGCCCTGGTCAACCGGGTCGAGGAACACGCCAACGAGCCGGAGCGCATCGCCCCGGCGGTGAGCGAACTGCTTAGCGGCATGCGTGCCGCTTTGGACGAGTAGCCATCATTTTTGAAGAAATAGACAGGATTAACGGCATCCTTCATATCCCTTCCATTGCAGTTTACACTTTCCTATGGGAGCGAGGGCATCCTGCCCTCGTGAGGGCTGGAAGCCCTCACTCCCAGGACCAC
>JAABSM010000053.1 GCA_011390365.1 Gammaproteobacteria bacterium | reverse complement strand
CGGGCATAGACCATGCGGCCAATGGTCCCGGAACAGGAGATGAGGGTCATCCCTGGTTTGACCTCCAGATGCCGCAGCTTGCTGGAGTAGGCGTCCTTTTTGCGCAACAACGGCAGCCGTGACAGATCCGCCATCAACATGGAGCTGCTGCCGAGAAGCGGCACCCCGTGTTCGAGGTCGGTTACCCAACGTCGGGAAAACTGCGGGCCGTTGTAGATGCCGCCGTTGTGCTCCGCGGTCACATCCCGCAACCGGTCCTTCCGCGCCGGCAAGGCCTCCAGCACCATCCGAGCCTCCAACGCCCCGGACATGAACGGCCCGCAATCCAACCGCCGCCCCTCGCGCTGAACCCAACTGCTTGGAATCGTCTTGACCTTCACCTTGGCTGGTTCCTATTCGATTTTGCTTTTAACCACAGAGAACACCGAGTGCACAGAGAGTGTGAAGTCTCTCTTTTCTTTCTCTGTGATCTCTGTGCCCTCTGTGGTTTTCATGACCTGCGAATGCGCTCCAACGCCTGCCGGAATTGCCTTTCATCGCCATTGAGCTTCACGGCTTGCTCATAAGCGACAATGACATCGTTAACCGGTTTTTTCAGCCAGTTGCGCACCTGCCCGAGGTGATACCAGGCCCAGGCGCGGCGGGTGGGCGGGGCGTCCAGTTGCACTACCCTATCCAACAGGGTCTCCGCCTCTTGCAGCAGCCGGAGGCGGGTCTTGTTCTTCTCCGGGCTGAAGGGTGGTCGGCTGAGGGGCTTGGTCAGCTTCATCTTGTTTTGGGCGAATTCGTGCAGCGCCTTGACGTCGCCATAGACCATCTCGCCAGCTTGCAGGAAATAGCCGTGGGCCTGTTGTTCGCGGCCCAGACGACGTTCGATGATGGCGGCGTCCATCGCCTCCTGGCCGCTGAGCACCGGGGGCATCTGGTCGAGTACGCCTTCCGCCTGGGCGGGCTGGCCGGTTTTCAGATAGGCGTCGGCCATGGCGCTGACCAGACGGGCGAAACGGGGCTGGGCGCGTTCGGGAAAGGCGTCGAAGATGGCCCGGGCCTGGCTGATCTCCTCCTCGTCGGCGAGCTCCTCGATCAGGGTGGCGGCGATCAGCGCCGAGCCGGGTTGGCTGCGCAGGGCATCATGCAGGCGGCGGATGGCCCCGCGACGGTCTCCGGTGGCCTTGAGATAGTTGGCGTCGCGCAGCGCCGCGATGCCCACGTATTCCGGGTGGGCCGGCAGGGTGACACGAAAGTAACTTCGTCCGCGGTCGAAGTCGAATTCCGGCTCGGGGCTGCCGTTCTCGGCCATGCTGCGGTGGATCTTGGGGATGCCGGTGCCACGCCCCTCGGCCAGGCGCAGGTCCTTGAAGAATTCGCCTACCCGGCGATTGCGCGCAGGCACCGGCGGCAGACGCTTGGCCCCAGTGAGGTGTTCCATCTCGATGCCGTCCACCGGGCCAGGGTAGCTGATGATCTCCATGCGGTCGGGGTAGAGGTAGACCTTGATGGGCTCGCTGCTCTGGTCGTAGGCGCGGTGGTAGACGGCGTTGACCAGCGCCTCGTCCAATGCGTTGGCGGGGTAGCTGACCCAGGCCCGGGTCTGGGCGCGGTCCTCCACCTTTTCCAGGAAGCGAGTGGAGAGATTCTTGAGGTAATTCAGCGCCTGGCTGGTCTGCTCGTGCAAAGGGCCGCGGAAGATGCGTTCCTCGATGGTGTTGCCGCCGGCATCGTCGGCGAACTGCACGACTTCGATTCTGGCGGTGGGAAACCACTTTTCGGGGTTTTCCGAAAAGAACAGCAGGGCGACGTTGCGCGGCTCCTGATGGGCGTTGATGGGACGAATCAGGCGCAGATGGTCGTAGACATAGCGGGTATCCTTCTCATCCGCCAGCTTGCTGTGGATGTTGCGCAGAAACTGGCGCACCAGGGATTCGCTGAGGTCGTCCACACTGGCCTGGAGGGCGCGCTGATCGTTATAGGGCACCCGCGCCTGCTGCTGCAATAGACGTTGGAGGATATCCCCCTTTGCCTCCACCGTCTCGGAACCGATGCGCACGAACCAGGTCTTCTCTTTGCCTTTCAGTCCCGGGGCCTGATGGGGGCGCATATCGCTGGCCGGCGCCTGGATCACCAGCACCTGTCGGCCATCGATCTCTTCCGGTGAGAGGATCGGCATATAGCCGGGCTCGATACGATTGCAGTGGCCGCGAATCCACTTCTGGGCGGCGTCGATCTGCTCCGCCTCCACCCCCTTCACCGGACGCACCGCCACCCCCTGATCCTCGGCCACGCCAATGACGATATAACCGCCGTTGAGGTTCTGCAGGTCGTTGGCGAAGGCGGTGATGGTCGCCAACACCTGCGGGCCGGTGGTCTTGTGATCCCACGAAGCCTTCAACTCCAGCCGTGCGCTCTCCACCGCACGACCGGCCAGGATCTCTTCAATGGGAATGGGCAGGATGGGTTTCATGCTCTGTTCATTGATCCTTGTTAGTTCATCACACGGGGACACGGAGTTAATGAGATTGTATCGCCCCAACAGCCACCGTGTCTCCGTGTGAGTCCACCTGGACCCGCTAAAGAGATAATCACACGGAGCCACGGGGGCACGGAGAAAACCGGATCATTGACTTTCATTGTCCCCGTGCCTTCGTCTCTCCGTGTGAGTTTCCAAGTGAGCTCTCATTCAAAAGCGACTCCGACCTGTTGCGCTACCCGCTCGGCCAGGGCCTTGAAGTCCCTGTAGCAGCCTTGCACCGCCTGGACATGGGCGCCGATGGCGCCGTCGGCGGGTTTGAGGGCGAACATGGGCTTGCGCGCCTCCATGGCCATGGGCATCAGGCTGCGGTAGTGCTTGAGCAGGTGCAGGCAGTAGGGGTCCTGCTCCAGTGTCGGGGCGTGGTTCGGGGCTTCATCCAATACCGCCTCGCGGTAGACGCCGGGGATGCGCTTCATCCAGCGGGCATAGGCCTGCACCGGGCGGTCGAGGCGCACGGCATGCTGCATCAGCACATAGCCCATGGGGTCCATGCGTGCGTCGGGGAGCGGCAGCTCGGGATCGGGCGAACGTGCGGTACGGTCCGCCCATTCGGTGCGCCAACGCCGCAGGGTGGGTCCGAGGTTGCGCAGCCCTTGCAGGGAGAAGAGGTCCGGGGCCAGAGGCATGACCACGTGGCGGGCGGCGATGATGGCGGCGCGGTTGATGGCGCCCAGGTTGGGACCGACGTCGATCAGCACCACCTGCGCCTCGCGGGTCCGGGTGCCGTGCAGGATGCCGCGGTAGAAGGCGCTGATGGTGCGGAAGGCGGCTTCGTCCCGGTCCAGGCAGCGGGGCCAGGCGTCGGAGAGACGATCTTCAAAGCCGGACAGGCCGAGATCCCCCACCAGCAGGCCGATGTTGTCGTCGACATCTTCGATATGCGGTTCGGCGATATCGCCTAGCCCCTTGAGGATGGGTTGTACCATGCCGAAGACGGTGTGGGGGTGGGGGCCGTCGGGCCAGAGCTCCTCCAGTCGGTCTTCGTCCAGAAACATGCTGGTGAGGTTGGCCTGGGGATCCAGGTCGGCGGCCAGCACGCGAATGCCCCGGTCGGCCAGCATCCAGGCCAAATGATAGACCAGGGAGGTCTTGCCGACACCGCCCTTGTTGTTGAAGAAGGCGATGGCGTTCATGGGGTTCTCCGCAGGGTGACGAGCACGCTTTCGGGGCGGAATTGAAACTCGGGCGGCGGGTTGCCGTTTTTTTCCAGTTGCTTGCGGGCGATGGGAATGCCGAAGCCGAAACGCTGCACATAGCCGAGCACCTTCATGGTCTCGGCGATCAGCGGGTTGCGATAGTCGGTGGCGCCCTGGCCGAAATTGTCCTGATTGACCTGGCCGTAGAGGCCGCCGGGGTTGCTGATCTCGATGCGGTCGTTGAACCAGTAGATGCGCACCGGTGCATTGGTGCCTTCGTAGCTGCGGTGCATCACCGCGTTGCGGGCGAGTTGTTGCAGGGCGGCGATGGGGTAGTCGGGCTGCTTGATCTCGGTGGGGCCGGAGAGCAGGTCGGCGCTGGTGGAGATGTTGATCTCCAGCAGTTCATCAAGGCGGCTGAGTTGGTCCCGCAGGGGGCCGCTGATCTCCTTTTGGTCCCGTACAGGATCGGTGAGATCCTCGCCATCGATACGCAGAAACTGGATATAGGCCCCCGGCAGCCAGCGCTGGGGGTCGGAAGCGAAGGCGAGCAACGCGCCGTTCACCGGGGTATGGTCCTGGCCCGCGAAACGCAGGGAGGCGAGTTGCTGTTCGATACTGCGCTGGTTCTCCTCCAGTACCTCGGGGGCGATGGCGTTCGCGAGGTATTCGTGGCGAAAGTTATCCAGGTTCAGGTCGTGCAGGGTTGCGCCCGGGACGGGACGGGAGTCAAAGGGCAGATCGGCGGCACGGCGTTTTTCCGCCAGGCGCCGTTCCTCTTCGGCGCTGGCCCGTCGCAATTGCGGTCCAATGCGCACCCAGGCCACGCCCTTGTAACGGGTGGGCGGGCTATCCGAGGGGGCGACGGTCACTACCGCCAGCTCACAGTCGTCAATGCGGTGTTTCTGTACCGTCATCACCGGCGGCGGCAGGGTGTTGCCGTCAGAGCGCATGTCCGAGAGGGTACGCAGCATCTCGTCGGTGATCGGGAGATTGGAGCATTGGCCGTTGTCCTCCACGCCAATGAAGATCACGCCCGGTCGACGATGGTCGGGCAGGTCGTTGCTGAAGGCGCAGATGTTCTTGCGAATCTCCTCCCGCTGACTGAGTGAGGGCTTGCGCTCGACCCGGTCCGCTTCCAGATCGCGAAAGAGGGTTTGCAGTTCGGTTGGCTCGATCATGGGGGTTAGGTTCCTTTGCCCGGCTCCGAATTCTCGGCTCTGAACTCCTTGTAGGCCTCGGCGATGCGCGGCAGGTCATCATCGACGATCTTCTTCTTGCGCCGCAGGGTGCGGGTGACGTTTTCACCCCGTATGCGGATGGTCTCCTTTTCCTCCTCTTCCTGCAACAGCTCTTCGCCGTCGGGGCTGCGTTTGTAGAGGGTGTTGCCGCGGCGGTCGAAGCCCACCTTTTCCGCCACCGCCATGAAGACGGGGTAGTCGCTCTGGTTGCCCAGATCCTCTGCCTGAATCTCCCGTTCGGTCTTCTTCTTGAGAAACAACAGACTGGTGAGGATGTTGACGTTGGCCTCGACGATGAAGACCTCTACCGGCAGGTCGACGCTGGCCAGCACCCAGCAGTGACGCAGGATCCACCAGCGGATGTACTCGTCCCCGGGGTTGCCGAGGATGCCGTCTGGCAAGACGATCCCCATGCGCCCGCCGGGCTTGAGCCACTCCACGCAGCGCTCGATGAACAGCACCTCGGGGGCGACGCTGTTTTGGAGCCGACCGGTGGAGCGAAAGCCGCCGTCGTCGGTGCGCTCCCAAACCTGCGCCAGGTCATAGTGTTTGAGGATCTGCGGGTCGGTGATGGGAATGTCCGAGCCGAAGGGCGGGTTGGTCATCACCACGTCCATGGTGCCCAGGTCCGCCTTTTGTCTCGCAGCCTTGAGCCCCGGCAGATGGCCGTTGGGATACTCCAGGGAGTTCATGTTGAACAGGTGGCCCTCGGTATTGGCCCCCATCACCACGTTCATTTGCGCCGCGCGCACCAGAAACGGATCGAAATCCGCGCCGAATAGATTGGCCTGGGTGTAGGCAACCAGCTGCTCGCGGACGTTCAGAAACTCGGCGGTGCCCTCTTGATCGGGCGGGGTCTCGCGCTCCGCGCGAAAGCGTTGGTTCATGTGATCGATGGTCCCCACCAGAAAGCCGCCGGTACCGCAGGCCGGGTCCAGCACCCGCTCGGGGGGTTGCGGATCGAGCATCTCCACCATCAGCTTGATCGCGCCGCGGGGCGTGAAATACTGGCCCCGATCACCGCGCAGATTGGTGCCGACGATCTCCTGGTAGGCCGCGCCCTTGGCATCGACCGCGGTTCGGGTGAAGTCGTACTTGGCCAGTTCCGAGACCATGAAGGCGAGGACGCGATCCGAAAGCTTGATCTGATCGCTGTCGTCGAATAAGAACGCGAACTCCTTCTCCGCCTCGTCATGGGTGCGCAGTTTCACCGCGCCTTTCCTGCCCTGGCTCGGCTTCTTCTGACAAATCACCACCTGGCGCAGATTCTCCGGCGTGTGCGCCGCCCGGTGCTCGAAGATGGCGATGTCCAGCTTCTTGTTTTTGCCGTTAACCTTCAGCTTGAAGTCAGGTTGCATGTCCTCTACAGAGATGCCGTACTCGTGGAACAACGCCCGTTCGATGCGTTGCCGCACCTGCTCCTTTGGCGCGTCCTTCAGCGGACGATTGGTAACGTAGTCCGGGATTTTGCCGCCTTCGATGACGGTGGATGGTTGTTGATCTGTAGACATATAAGGTTGCGTCTGTTAATTCAGGTGCTGCGGTTATGGCCATCGGAGTAGAATTCAGCCGAAACGAACGGCTCGTATAGTACACTATCTGGGTAAATGCGGCATTTTACCATGTTATCTCCGGTCATCTACGATGCCCCTCCAGTTCTGCTATTTTTGCTCTATAAGGTGTTTGCGGACGTAATGTTCGGCGTCTTTACCGTAAAGTGATTGCGTTATGGCTTCGTTTCGCAGCTGCTCTTCGGCGACGCGCCGGGGTTTAGCATTTTCTTCTTCGACTGCGCGTAGACGGCGTTCTGCTACGTTTTTTCCCAAGGCGAAATGAAGCTGCCCCTGGCGGCCAATGTCATTAACTAAAGCGCCACGCCAGGTTCCCGCCCTTGATGCGCCTTACTCCGGGGCAGCCCGGAAATCGCCGGGCTGGCATAGGATGTGCCGAATAAAAAGCCTTGTCGCTCGGTCGACGGCACATCCTATGCAGAACCAAAAACGGTCGGCGCACCCACGAAATGAGGCGCACCATTCCCGGAGAATGCCATGGTGGCTTAAGTTAATGACATTGCCCTGGCGCCATGCGTGCTGTATGCCCTTTAGGTATTCAGCGGCTCTCTCTTCCTCCTTTTTCGATCTACTATTTGGCCATTGCCTTTCAGTGATGGGCGCTCCCATCGTCAGCAATCAGTGGGGTTATATGGGTCTCCGGTTGGCTGCGCCAAGAGGGCGCGAAGTGGCCGGCTGTCGCCCCGAGTGGGCTGTTAACGTAAGGAGAGGAAGGATGAAGAAGGCCAGCGCAATGTTCGACATGGAACCGTTTGTGGTTTCATTGTGGAGCGAACGTGTTAGAAGCCTGAGTAGATGCAGCCATGAAGTCGTTACCCGCTGTCCAACAATCCGCGCGTCGGCTGTCAGCCGACCTGCTTCGCGCCCAGGATGAAGCCCTGTGGTCATTCCGCGCCCGGCAAAAGATCCACTTTGTCCGCGATGCCGGGATCGGGTTCGATCAAGCCCCCCGATTCATGTCGCCTTGGCCGCCGCGTTTTTTTACAACATTGAGGCGCGGGATGAACCGTGAGAGCCTGCTCTGCCGGATTGAAGTCCGGGCGGACGTTCGCCGAACGCCAGGGTAGCCGTAATCTGATGGCAACTACGGCGCGCATGCCCAGTTTAGTCCTGCTCCATGAGCTGATAGGCGCGACGGATGTTTTCGCGGCGCCACTCCTCATGAAGCTTCAAGTGGGAGAAGCTCGCTGTCTTGGCGAGACGGCTCACGGTCTCCTCCAACCTTCCCCGGTCCGCCAGCGCGTCGCGCAGGCTGCGCGTCAGCCAGCGCAGATAGTCTCCGGTATCCCGCTCTGATTTGCCCGGACTGCCGGGGCGGCCATGGCCTGGCACGATGGTTTTCGGCTTCATCGCCATCAGTCGGGAGAAGGATTGCCGCCAACGCATGACCGGGGTGGTCTCATGGATGGCGAGCATGCGGTCATGGTAGATGTAGTCGCCGCTGATGAGGATTTTCTGGGTGGGCAGCCAGAGCACGGCGTCGCCGTGCAGGCGACCGCCTCCGGGCCAGTTGAGCGAGAAGGTAATACCGCCGAAGATGAAGGTGTGCTCGTCGTCGTAGATGACCTCGCTCGGGTAGGTCGGGTCGATGGCGGCGGCCCCCGTCTCCGCCTGCCATTGCGCAAGCGTGGCGGCGGCGAGTTGACGCTGCGCCTGGTCGGTTCGTTCAAGCGCCAGGATCGGGATGCCCTTTTGTGCGAAGTAGCCGTTGCCCAGCCACTGATAGGCCTCGGCGCCGATGTTGATGACGCGGACGATGGGTTTGTCGGTGGTGCGAGCGATCGCTTCCTCGATCAACTCCGCTCCCCTGGCGGTCGCGCCGCTACCGATGAGCACCACCCCATCCAGGGTAACCGCGAAAGCGAGCGTATTGTTCAGGCCGCGGTTTTCCGCCGTGGGCGGGCCGATCTCGCCGATCAGGGCGTAGATATTGTCAGTGACCGGGGCTACCTCCAGCTCGAAAGCCGAGGCCCAGGATGCGTAGAGCGCGAATAGCGCGCTTCCCAGAAACAACAGCGGGGGCATGTCCAAAGAGGCTCCGTGATATGGGTGTGTTCAACAATATACCATTTGTATCGCCTCGGACCTATAGGCGGGCCACGGATGTGGTCAGCGGCGAGGCTCGCCTCGCCTGCTGCGTGCGGCGGGGGTTGACCGGGAGGTCAACGCTCCCAGGGGGGCGACGGGGGGCAATCGCCCTGGCGGTCATGGAGGCGGTTCCAACACCCCCGAAAATGAAAGAATCCCCGTCATGTCGCACACGGAAGTTGAAAAGCGGGAAGTTTTCGCGGTGCAAACGCGTCGTTGGAGTATCGTGCCAGGTTCTGAAAATCCCCTCTAAACCCGCTGTTATAAAGTGGTATACTGGTTGCGGGGAGGGGTTAGCCTCCGCGGAATAAAGCTACCATGCGCGCGACACTAGTGCAGCACCCGCTAAATAAACAATAACACTATTTATATAAAAATGAATATCTTATGTTGCACATTATTCATGGTCACTTGGCGGGTGCTGCACTAGCATCCTTTTGGTAAAGCTGTTTCTGGAAAAAGCCTAAGCACCCCGCACTCCGCACTCCATGCTCATCATTCTATCCCCCGCCACTCCTTCCAGTAGAGAAACACCCAGGCGCCGTATTCGGCGAGGAGGTTGCGGATCTGGCGGCCGTCTTGCCACCAGCGGTCGGGGTCGAAGGGGTCGTGTTTTGCGCTGGCGGTGCGGATTTGCAGGCGTTCGGCGAAGAGGCGTTGCCAGATGTGGCCGGCGCGGCGGGTGTGGTATTTGCTGGTGGTGACGGTGACGGATTGGATGCCTTGCTTGACCAGTTCGCCGCCGACCCGCTCGGCTTCGCTGTCGGTGTCGTAGGCGTCGGGGGCGTCGATGGCGAGGATCTTGTCACGGGGGACGCCGAGCACCACGAGGATGCGAATCGCCTCGGTATGCCAGGGCAGGGCGCGTTGGTAGCCCATCTCTTCGAGGCGGCGCAGGGCGGGGCTCTTGCGGTCGCCGTTGATGACGATGCGCGCCGCCAGGCCTTGCTGGTAGAGGCGGGCGGCCTCCATCAGGCGGGGGTAGTAGTCGATGCCGGTGCTGAGCACCGCCGCGGCGTCGCTGGGTTGGCTGGCGTCGTCCCGCACCAGCCAGTTGCCGAGGGCGCTGAGGAGGGGGACGTGAAAAAACCATAGCAGCAGCGTAATGATGATGAGGGTCAGCAGGCGGGGGTGGCGGGAACGGCGTTTGGGGGCGGTTTCGGTGCTCATTTGCTTAATCCATGATTATTCAGTAGATAAATAACTGTCGGAAAAATCAATAGTTACTATTTTACTGAGGCAGGGGGCGTTCCTGCTTCGTGAAATTTGCCGGAAATTGGGATATCCTCCTCCCGGTTTGCACATAGACTTGGTGAAGTATGCCTGAAGTAGCTGACATTACCGACAACGAACGCTGGATCGTCCGCTCCACCCTCATCGAACGCTACGGCGAGGAGGTGGAGGTGCAGCTGGCGGATGCGGATATCCGCCTGCGCCCCTCGGACCGGGAGTTGAGCCCGGTGCCGGTATTCTACTGGGAGCGGGACGGTTGTCACTTCGTGATCTTCAAGAGCGGCGATCGACGCTATCGCTGCCAGTTCTATTACCGCCTCTACCAGCAGCTGGGAACCGGGGTCCCCGAGTACGACGATCTCACCGAGTGCGTCGTCTCCCTGTTGCAGGTTCAGGCGGACCATGAGGCCAAGGAGCGGGGGGATATCTGACGGTGGCGAGCTGCAATCGACCCTTAACTTTCTTCTGGCACCATTGACGGGTTTTCATTCACGGGAGGCGAGAGGCCTCGCGATCCATCCTCAATAAGCATATCGCAACACAGAAGGGGAACATCACATGACAGTAAAGAACGCGTTTTATGCCCAATCTGGCGGCGTCACCTCGGTGATCAACGCCTCAGCCTGCGGCGTCATTGAAACCGTGCGTAAGAACAAGGACAAGATCGGCAATGTGCTGGCCGGCAAGAACGGCATCATCGGCGCCCTGACCGAAGAGCTGATCGACACCAACCAGGAGTCGGACGCGGATATCGCCGCGCTGCGCTACACCCCCTCCGGCGCCTTCGGTTCCTGTCGCTACAAGCTCAAGGGGCTGGAAGAGAACAGACGTGAATACGAGCGCCTGATCGAGATCTTCAAGGCCCACGACATCGGCTACTTCTTCTACAACGGCGGCAACGACTCCGCCGATACCTGCTTCAAGATGTCCCAGCTGTCCGAGCAGATGGGCTATCCGTTGCAGGCGGTGCATGTGCCGAAGACCGTGGACAACGATCTGCCGATCACCGACAACACCCCGGGCTTCGGTTCGGTGGCCAAGTACATCGCCGTCTCCTCGTTGGAGGCCTCGTTCGACGTGCGCTCCATGTCCAAGACCTCCACCAAGGTCTTCGTGATCGAGGTGATGGGCCGTCACGCCGGCTGGATCGCCGCCGCCGGTGGTCTGCTCGATGACCATGGCATCCCCGTCATTATCCTCTTCCCCGAGGTGGAGTTCGACAAGGAGCGCTTCCTCGCCGCGGTCAAGGCCAAGGTCGAAAAGTTCGATTACTGCACCATCGTGGTCTCCGAGGGCTGCCACTGGCCGGACGGCAAGTTCCTGGCCGAGCAGGGCACCCGCGACGCCTTCGGCCACGCCCAGCTCGGCGGCGCCGCGCCGGTGGTCGCCAACATGGTCAAGGAGGCCCTCGGCTACAAGTTCCACTGGGCGGTGGCGGACTATCTGCAACGCGCCGCGCGTCACCTGGGTTCCAAGACCGACGTCGAGCACGCCTACGCCATGGGCAAGGCGGCGGTGGAGTACGCCCTGGAGGGGCACAACGCCATTATGCCGACCATCAATCGCACCTCCAATAGCCCCTATGCGTGGGAAGTGGGCAAGGCGGATCTCAAGGACGTGGCCAACGTCGAGAAGTTCATGCCCAAGGAGTTCATCACCGAGGACGGCTACGGCATCACCCAGGCCTGCAAGGAGTACCTCTATCCCCTGATCGAGGGCGAGGATTATCCGAGCTATGAAAAAGGGATGCCCAAGTATGTTACCCTTAAGAACATCCTGGTCCCCAAGAAGGTGGCAACGGAGTTTGAAGTAAAGTAATCCGGGCATAAAAAAATTAAGGGGGCTTTCGAGCCCCCTTTTTCGTACTGTTGATGGGGATCAGAGGATCGTCTCAGTATCGAGATGTACAGATAGTAATAACCACTACAGCAACCCGAGGAGATAGTCGAAATGTCAGATGAGCTATTGTTCGCCATAGGCTGCGCCGTCGCGGCGTTGGTCTACGGCTTTATTTCCGTCAAATGGATTCTTGCTCAGCCCGAAGGCAATGAGCGCATGCGAGAGATCGCCGGCGCCGTGCAGGAGGGCGCCAAGGCCTACCTCAACCGGCAGTACGCCACCATCAGTATGGTTGGAATTATTCTCTTTGTGGTGTTGTGGGTAGCGCTGGACGCGATCACCGCCGTGGGTTTCGCCATTGGCGCGGTGCTCTCCGGCGCGACCGGTTACATCGGCATGAACATCTCGGTGCGAGCCAACGTGCGCACCGCGCAAGCCGCCCACAACGGCCTCAACGCCGCGCTGCAGGTCGCCTTTCGTGGCGGCGCTATCACCGGTCTGCTGGTGGTTGGCCTGGCCCTGCTCGGCGTCGCTGGTTACTTCGCCGTTCTGACCGCGGGCATGGGCGTGGATACCAAGCACGCGCTGCACGCACTGGTTGGCCTGGCCTTTGGCGGCTCGTTGATCTCCATCTTCGCCCGCCTTGGCGGCGGCATCTTCACCAAGGGCGCTGACGTCGGCGCCGACATCGTCGGCAAGGTCGAAGCGGGTATCCCGGAAGATGATCCCCGCAACCCGGCGGTGATCGCCGACAACGTGGGTGACAACGTGGGTGACTGCGCCGGCATGGCCGCCGACCTGTTCGAGACCTACGCCGTAACCGTGGTCGCCACCATGCTGCTCGGCGGCCTGCTGGTGTCCAGCGCGGGCATGGCGGCCATCGTCTATCCGTTGGTGCTCGGCGGCGTCTCCATCATCGCTTCGATCATCGGCGTCTACTTCGTCAAGGCGAAAGAGGGTGATACCAAGATCATGACCGCCCTCTACAAGGGGTTGATCGTCTCCGGCCTCATCGCCGCGGTGGCCTTCTACTTCGTTACCGACTACGTCATGGCCGGCAACGGCATGTTCAACACCATGCAGCTCTATGGCGCGGCCCTGATCGGCTTGGTGCTGACCGGCGCGATGGTGGTGATTACCGAGTATTACACAGGTACCGAGTTCGCCCCCGTTCGCCACATCGCGGAGGCATCCACCACCGGTGACGGCACTAACGTTATCGCCGGTCTCGGCGTCTCCATGAAGGCCACCGCCGCTCCCGTGCTGGCGGTTTGCGCCTCCATCTGGGGCGCCTATGATCTGGCGGGCCTCTATGGTATCGCCATCGCCGCCACCGCCATGCTCTCCATGACCGGTATCATCGTCGCCCTCGACGCCTATGGCCCGATCACCGACAACGCCGGCGGCATCGCCGAGATGGCCGAGCTGGATGAGTCCATTCGCAATATCACCGATCCCCTGGATGCGGTGGGCAACACCACCAAGGCAGTGACCAAGGGCTACGCCATCGGCTCCGCCGGCCTCGCCGCGTTGGTGCTCTTCGCCGACTTCACCCACACCCTGGAGGCCCAGGGCAAGCTGGTCAGCTTCAGGCTGGATGACCCGGCGGTGCTGATCGGTCTGTTCATCGGCGGTCTGGTACCCTACCTGTTCGGCGCCATGGCGATGGAAGCCGTAGGTCGCGCCGCTGGCGGCATCGTGAATGAAGTCCGTCGTCAGTTCAAGGAGAAGCCGGGCATCATGGACCACAGCGAAAAGCCGGATTACGGTCGCGCCGTGGACATGCTCACCAAGGCCGCCATCAAGGAGATGATCATCCCCTCCCTGCTGCCGGTACTGGTGCCCGTGGTGGTCGCCTTCGGCATGGAGGCGCTGATGGGTGAAGGCGCGGGCATCAAGGCCCTCGGTGGTCTGCTGATCGGCACCATTGTCACCGGCCTGTTCGTGGCGATTTCGATGACCACCGGCGGCGGCGCCTGGGACAACGCCAAGAAGTACATCGAGGACGGGCACTTTGGCGGTAAGGGCTCTGACGCCCACAAGGCCGCGGTTACCGGCGACACCGTCGGCGACCCCTACAAGGACACCGCCGGCCCCGCCGTTAACCCGCTGATCAAGATCATCAACATTGTCGCACTGTTGATCGTGCCGATCCTCTGATCCAGCCCTTCCCCAGGGAAACAAGGAACCCGCCGCATGGCGGGTTTTTTGTGTTGTCCCGGTGACCGCTGTCGAAAAGCCCCTCTCCCCGCGGAAGACGAGCGGGAGCGAGGGGCGCTCCCCAGGGGATTAATTGACAGGATTAACGGGCTTTCTCAGGATTGACGGGATTTTCCTGTCTGGAAAGCGAGTGGGGAGTGGTGTATTGAATCGACGATGGTGGCGCTGCTCCGGGATCGCCGAGCCGCGCTCGGCTAATCCGCATGGGCTTTTCAGATCGACAGATCGAAATCTGCTCCAGCCGGCGAGCGCGACAACTCGGCCATCTGCGTTGGTGCTGGATTTTCTGGCCGGATTATTCCGAACGCTTTGATAATTCACGGTTACTTTGTTTGACGATTGAATGCACAAACTCGCCAGACGTATTTATTTGTATTGTGTGCGATTCATGTTGGTGTTGTTTCTTGCTTGCATGACCTGGCTGGTATTGGACAGCGATGGTTCCGTATTGCAACCCCTTCTCAACAAGCTATTGAGATCCCATGGGGTGGCATATAAGTGGGTGCTGTGGGCGGAGGTAAATATGGATCTTTTCACGCATGGCGTGGGTTCATTCTTGATCATGCTACTGCTATACGGCAGTCGCTTGCCCGGGATCGATGATCGGAAGGACAAGTTGTTCATCTATTCGTGTCTGGTGTTACTGATGGTGTTTCTTGCCGAGGTTGCGCAGGGGGTTATCGGTCGGGGTTTCAGCGTCAGGGATATCGTAACCGGAGCCATTGGTTTGATGATTGCGGTTGGTTTGATAATGATTCTCCGGAAGCGGACGGTTTCCCATGGATCGTTCTCGCGGTGACCTGAGGGCCGGTTGGTCCGGGTAAAGCCTCAACCTCCAAGAGCTCTTTGGGCGTCGGAGGCTGAGGCTTCACAGCCGCTCATAGGTACGCTCCGCCATTCATTTACCGTGACAAAGCGCGCGGGAGTGGCGGTCTCAAGGACCGCTACTCCCGCGACTCCAGGATCGTTGGTGACAGGGTGTGTTAGCCCCGCTCGGAATGGGCTAGTGCAGCACCCGCTAAATAAGCAATAACACTATTTATATAAAAATCGATACCCTATGCCCCGCATTATTCATAGTCACTTGGCGGGTGCTGCACTGGCGAGGCTGGTTCAGGGCGCTGATGCAGGGAAGGCACGAGAAGCCAGCAGTGGCGGGCGGGGCGTAACGCACCAGCTCGGCTGAAATGCAGGTAACAATCCGCAAGGCGGATTTTTTTGCCAGTCAAATCCAGCATATCGATTTCCCCGAAAGGAAGCTTCAATCCTCGAACCGATAGGCGAAGGAGAGGAACTCGCCGTTCACCCTCAGCGTGACCCGCCGATCGCCGAATCCGGCAACCCAGCCGCTGCGTCCGTCGGGGAGGATCAGCAGGTGTCCGACAGCGGCCCGTTTGCGGGGCAGATAGAGTATCCCAGGGCGGACCCAGCGAAGCCGATCCTGGCTGTGGTGATGGGGCCTGGTCTGTTTCGGTGCGAGCCAGCGGGGCGTATGATGGCGGCGACTTCGCTGAATCACCGTTACTTCGTGGTCGTGGCGGTGGTATTTGCCGTGCGGGGAGTGTGGGTGGGCGGTTGCGCCCTGGGGTAGCGTGAACGCGGCCAAGAGCAACGTCGCGCCTGCAAGTTGCCAGTTTCGGTTCATGATTGTTCTCCACTGGTAGCGGGATCTTTTGGCGCAATCTCGCGGTCTGGCGGGATTGCGCCGGGTAGTTTCCTGTTTTCGACTGCCGCTCTCGCGTCTGGGTTACGGACGGTTCGGTTGCGGACCCATCGCCTGGCGATGCTCGCGGATGCCCTCCAGTTGACTGCGCTGTTGCGGCGTCAGCAACTCGTAAACCTGGCGGTGAGCCTCGGCGCGGGCGACGATCTTGTCCCTGATCGCATCCGCGCGGCGCTGGGCGTAACTCTCGACCGTGGTCTGATTCCAGCTGGCGGCGGTGATCAGTGCGTGGAGCTCGCCGCGCTGTTGCTGATGGGCCTCACGTTGTCCCTGGCGAGCCTCCCGGTTTGCGTCGATAATCGCCGCGATCTGATCCCGCTGCCCCTCGCTCAGGTCGAGCTGCTCGATCGCGCCGAGCATGCCCTTGTCGTGGCGCAAGTGTTTGCCCTGCATGCCGGGGCCCTGGTGCTTGCCCATGCCCCCCGGGCCTTGCAGGCTCGCCGGGTGGTTGCGGTAGCCGTTGCAGTCGCCCTTGTTCCAGGCGATGGCGGGGGCGGCGATCAAGGCGGCGCTGATGGCGGCGGCGGAGATGGCGATGATGAGGCTGTTGCGTTTCATGGTGTTGCTCCTCTGGTCTTGTTTCGGTTAGGGAGAGGGGGCCTTCCCTCTCTTGGTGACAAGTATGGCGGGTCGGCCCGCAAATTTGGGTCAGACCGGGGTAAAGTCGGGTAAAGGTGGGTAAAGGGGGCTGATCGGCGAAAGGAATGTGTCATTTTGTGAATACCCGCGGGGTTCCAAACGGCAGGGAGATGCAGAATAGTAGGGGAGGAGTAATGACGCCGGGGTGGTAACCGCTGCCGCCACGGCTGGAGTGTGCTAAGGAGTGAGACGATGAGCGAACGTATCCTGATTGTGGATGATGACCTGGAGTTGTGCGAGATGCTCGCCGACTACCTCGCCGGCGAGGGCTTCGACCCCGCCGCGGCCCATGACGGCGCCGCTGGGGTGGAGATGGCCCTGAGTGATGACTGGGCAGCGTTGCTGCTGGATGTGATGATGCCCCGCCTCAATGGTTTCGAGGTGTTGCGGCGGATTCGCGAACACTCCCGGGTACCGGTGATCATGCTCACCGCCAAGGGCGATGACGTGGATCGAATCGTCGGTCTGGAGATGGGCGCCGACGACTATCTTCCCAAGCCGTTCAACCCCCGGGAGCTGCTGGCGCGGTTGCGCGCGGTATTGCGACGCAGTGTCGGCGCGGAGGAGGTGCCGCAGCAGTCGCTGCGCATCGGCGCGCTGACCCTGGATCGCGCCCGGCGACGGGTGGAGGTCCTGGGCGAGCCGCTGGAGGTGACCAGCACCGAGTTCACCCTGCTCGAGATCCTGGCCCGTCAGGCGGGGCGTCCGGTCTCCAAGGAGACCCTCTCGGACGAGGGGCTCGGACGGCGCTTGCAGCGTTATGACCGGGGCGTGGACATGCATATCAGCAATATCCGGCGCAAGCTCAAGGCGGTGCTGGCGGGCGAGTCGCCCATCGTCACGGTACGCGGCCGGGGCTACCAACTGGTGGGTGACTGAGGTTGGGAAGACTCTTCTGGAAGATTTTCCTGTGGTTCTGGGCCTCCACGGTGGTGATGGTGCTGGTTACCGCGTGGCTGATCGCGCGGCTGCTGGATGATCCCCGTTTCGAAGAGCGTAGGGAGGGTCATCGCGCCAGCGCCAGCGCCGAGATGGTGGTCGCGGCTCTGGAACAGGGCGGCGCGCCGTTCGCGCGCCGCCTGTTAAGGCGCATGCAGGGACGCGGCGCCGCGGTGCTGGTCATCGACGGAGCGGGGCGGGAACTGCTTGCCCGGCCCTTGCCGCCGAAACTGGGCGCGCTGTTGCGAGAGGAGAAGGAGGTCTCTTCGGCAAGGGTCGCGCAGGGCGCGGATGGGCAAGCCTACCGTGTCTTCGTCGCGCCGCGTCTGGGTCCCCGTGAGCGGGACAGGGCGCTATTCTACGGGGTGCTGCATCGCCACTTCATCGGCCGGGCGCCGATGGCGGCGGCGCTCCGTTTTGGCGTGGCGGTGGCGCTAAGCGGCATCTTCTGCTTTGCACTGGCCTGGTATCTGAGTCGCCCGGCGGTGCGGCTGCGGCAGGCGACGCGGGAGGTGGCGGAAGGCAATCTGGGGGTGCGGGTGGCGCCCAGGATCGGCAATCGCTGGGATGAGTTCGGCGATCTGGGGCGGGAGTTCGACGCCATGGTGGAGCGTATCGAGGCCCTCCTTGCCGCCCAGCGTCGGCTGCTGAATGATCTCTCCCACGAGATCCGCTCGCCGCTGGCGCGTCTGCGCATGGCGGTGGAGCTGTTGCGCAACAAGTCCGGGGAAGAGGGGGCCGGGGAGCTGGCGCGCATCGAGCGAGAGGTGGAGCGGCTCGACGACCTGGTAGGGCGCATCCTCACCCTGTCGAGGCTGGAAGCCGGCGGTCGCGAGTACCGCATGGACTCGGTGGAGCTGGGGCTGTTAGTCGAAGAGGTGATCGCCGATGCCCGTTTCGAGACGGAAGGGGAGGGCCGGGAGATCACCCTGCGGGGCGACCAGGGGGTGGTGGTACGCGGCAGTGCCGAGCTGCTGCGGCGGGCGCTGGAGAATGTGGTGCGCAACGCGCTGCGGCATACCCCGCCGGGAACGCCAGTAGAGGTGTGGCTGGAGCGGCGCGAGAAGCCGGGAACGGTGCGGGTGCGGGTGATGGATCGTGGCCCGGGCGTCTCGGCGGAGCTTCTGGGGCGCCTGTTCGAGCCGTTTCAGCGGGGTGAGGGGGGCGGGCGCGGCCATGGCCTGGGGCTGGCGATCACCCGCCGTGCGGTCGAGGCCCACGGCGGCCATGTCGAGGTGGAGAATCGCCCGCAAGGGGGGCTGATGGTGACGATTACGTTGCCGGGGAGCGCGACGGGAGTCGCAGTCAAAAGGTAGGGATTATGGTCCGATAAAAAAATATTATTTTACAATTTCAGTTATCGCTAATATTCTTGATCTCAAGTTCACGGCAGCACCACGAACTTGTTACTGAGTCGGTAGTAACACTCAACAATCAACTCTGTAGGAGAAAAATTATGAAAAAGGTACTGATTTCCGCTTCCGCCGCGGCCATGCTGGCTGTTTCCGCTTCCGCTTCCGCCTGGTGGGGCGGTGGTCCTGGTGGTTGGGGCGACGACTGGTTCGGCGACGGCTGGGGTGACTTCAACATGAACATGAGCGCTCGCGGCAACGGCTGGGGTCGTGGCTACAACCACTATCGCCCGTACTACTACGGCCCATACGGCTATGGCGCCCCTTACGGCTACGGCGCTCCCTACGGCTATGCCCCGTATGGCGCCCCCGCCGCCCCCATGGCCCCTCAGGCCCCCGCCGCCCCGGCTAAATAAGTTGGTGTAGGCATAACGGGGATTGGTCGCTAATCGCGGCGAATCCCCGTTGCGTTTCCCCAAGGGCAACGCCAAGGCGCCGCGGCGGATCCCGCGGCGTCTTTTTTTGTGGTCGGTAAAGCTGGTCTGGTTCTTCCTTCAGGGTTATAGTGGTCGCCGGAAATCGCTCAACCTCGCCGGATGACATGCCCCCTCTCTTCAAGCGCCTGCTGCTGCGCAATTTCAAGATCCTCTACCTCACCAGCATGTGGACGCGGCGGCGCTTCACGCCTACGGGGCGGTTTCTGCTCGGGGTGCTGGTCTTCGCCGGTGCGCTGGGTATCGATACCCGTATCAACATCGTCCATCAACTCTTCGCCTTGACCCTTTGCAGCGTGCTCTTCGCCATGCTCTGGGCGCCGTTCTTTCGCGGAGGCCTCCGCGCCCGCCGGCTACTGCCCCGTTACGCCACGGTGGGGCAGGCGATGGCGTACGGGGTCGAGGTGGAGAACCCGGGGCGGCGTTCGCGACGGGGCATCCATCTCATCGACGAACTGGCGATCGCCTATCCCGACGTGGACGCCTTCTTCCATGCCCATGAACCGGGCGAGGGGCGACGCAACTGGTTCGATCGCAAGGTGGGCTATCCGCGCTGGGCGTGGATGATGTTGCAGCGAGCCGGGGCGCTGGAGCCAGAGGGGGAGGTGGGCTGGCTGCCGGGCGGGGCGACGGAGCGGGTCGTTCTGAGTCTGACCCCGGTGCGGCGCGGCTGGATCGATTTTCGACGTCTCCACCTGCTGCGGGCGGATCCGCTGGGGGTGTTTCGCGGCCGAACCCTGGTCAATGAGCGGGATCGCCTGCTGGTGTTGCCCAGGCGCTATCCCATCGCCGCCATCGATCTGCCCGGCGGGCAGCGCTACCAGCGCGGCGGCGTCTCCCTCGCCTCCCAGATCGGCGAATCGGAGGAGTTGGTGGGGCTGCGGGACTATCGTCCCGGCGACCCCCTGCGCAAGCTCCACTGGAAGGCGCTGGCGAAGCTGGGGCATCCTATCGTGAAAGAGTATCGGGACGAATATTTCGTGCGTCACGGGCTGGTGCTGGATACCTTTTGCGACAGCGGCGGCGATGACTTCGAGGCGGCCATCTCGGTGGCCGCTTCCTTCGTGATGCGCCTCGATACGCGGGATGCGTTACTCGATCTGCTCTTCGTGGGAGACCGGGTCCATCAGGTGACGGCGGGACGTCACACCGCCGGCCGTGAACTGCTGCTGGAGACCCTGGCCTGTGTCGCGCCCTCGCCGAAAGGTGACCTTCACCTGCTTACCGAGGCCCTGGAGGCCCGCGCCAGACAGCTCAGCGGCTGCATCTGCATACTGCTTGCCTGGGATGAGCCGCGCCGGCGCATGCTCGACAAGCTGGAGGCGCGAGGGACGCCGCTGTTGGCGCTGCTGATCGCGCAAGCCGCGCCGCCGGATCTCGATGGGCGGGTGCGGGTGCTCCATCCGCGGTATCTGGAACGAGATCTGGGGCGCTTGCGATGAGTTCCCGTATCGCCCAGGGGCTGGCGTTACTGGCTTGGGGCTGGTGGGCGGGTTTCCTGTGGCTGGCGCCGTTACTGGTGGCGATGCTGGAGGCCTCGCATCGGGTGAAGTGGCGCTGGGATTTCAGCGATCGGGAGTTCGATCGGCTCACCGATGTGACCGTCTTCGCCACCCTGGCGGCGGTGGTCTATGCCATCTCCAGCCATGGTTCCCATGGCGTGCTGCTGGTGGTGACCTGGACGCCGATGCTGCTGTTTCCCCTGCTCGCCGCCCAGCGCTTCAGCCACCTCGGCGGGGTGCAGATGGGCTCCATCTTTCTTTCGCTGCGGCGTCGGCGGCGTTTCGGCGATCCGCTGGCGCTGCGCCGCGTCGACCTCTCCTTGCCCTACCTGGCGTTGTGTTTGCTTGCCGCCGGCACCGCGGTGGCGGAACTCGATCCCTGGTTTTTCCCGGTGTCGCTGCTGGTCGCCGCGCTCGCCCTCTACCCGGTGCGTTCCAGCGCCTGGCCTACGGGGGCCTGGGTCGCCTCGCTGGCGGTGGTCGCGATGCTCGGCTTCGCCACCCAGCAAGGGGTGCGTCAGGCCCAGTACAACCTGGAGGAGTGGGTGATCTACTGGCTTCAGGGTCTGATTGGCGATCACCAGGACCCCTCGGAGTTGACCACCGCCATCGGACGCATCGGCGAGCTGAAGCTCTCCGATCGCATCGCCTGGCAGCTCTCGCCGGATTCGGGCGCCCGGGTGCCCGAGTTGCTGCCGCGGGCGGTGTTTCGCCGCTACGGCTATGGACGCTGGAGCGCCACCGAGCTGGAACCGAAGCCGGTGCCGCCATTGCTCGGCGACGACGGCTGGCGCCTGCGCGGCGATGGCGAGGGGACACGCTCCCTGACCCTCTCCGGCGACCTGCCGGATCAGCAGGGGCTGTTGCCCCTGCCCCAGGGGGCGGCGAGCATCTCGGGATTGCTCGCTGAAAGCGTCAGGATGAATGAATTGGGAACCCTGGCGGTGGATGGCACGCCGGAGTTCGTGCGTTATCGGGTGGCCTACGGCGGTGAAGGGGGCTACATGCCGCCTGGCGAGGAGGATCTGGAGTTGCCGCCAAACCTGGAGGCGACCCTGCGCGAGATCGTTCAGCGGCTGGGGCTGGCTGGGCTCTCGCCGCGCCAGGCCGCCGCGCGTCTGGAGGTCTGGTTCGAGGGGGAGTTCCGTTATACCCTGTTCCGTCGCGAGATGCGCTACGACATTCCGCCGTTGCGGGATTTTTTGCTCCACAGCAAGGCGGGTCACTGTGAGTACTTTGCTACCGCCGGGGTGCTGTTGCTGCGCGCCGCCGGTGTTCCCGCCCGCTATGTTTCCGGATTCGCGGTGGTGGAGTACAGTGATCTCAGTGACAGTTGGCTGTTGCGCAAGCGGCATGCCCACGCCTGGGTACTGATGCATGGCGAGGATGGCTGGGAGAACGCCGACTTCACTCCTGCCGCGTGGGTCGATGAAGAGGCGGAAACCGCGCCCTGGTGGGGCGGCATCAGCGACCTGTGGACCCTGCTCGACTACGCCATGCAACGCGCCGCCATGGATCGCGAGGAGGATGAAGGCAATCTCCTCTACTATCTGCTGCTGGCGGTGCTGGCGGCGATCCTCGCCAAGCGGCTGTACAACCGCCCCAAGCGCTTGCTAGCCGAGGGCGAGGCGGACTCCTGGGGCTGGCGAGGCGGACAGGGCATGGAGTCCCCCTTTCTCGATCTGCTGGAGCGGCTGCGCGCGCGGGATCTGGGGCCGCGCCGGGGTGAAACCGGCGGGATGTGGCTGGAGCGTTTGCGCGGGCTTGCGCCGCAAGGCCTGGACCTTGAAATGATGCAAGAGGGCCTGCGCCTCCACTACCGCCTGCGCTTCGATCCCCGGGGGCTGGCGCCGGAGGAGAGGGCGAGGCTGGCGGAGGTTGTTCGTGGGTTGCTGGTACGTTGGCGGTCTGGAAGTGGGGGTTAGGAAGTGGGAGGTGGTGGCGGGTAGGTTGGCGGTGCGAAGGGGAGACCAGGGCCGCGGGACGGGTGTTGCACACCCGTCCCAACCTTTACCTGCTTCCCCTGCTACAACCGCATTGCTCCATTGCTCGGGGATAACGGCGGGGACGGGGCTGCAAGCCCCGTCCGGCAAGGTCGGAAATCAGGAAAGAACCTATGATGTCGAAAGCACAGCCGTGTCGGGTAGTTGTTACCCTATTTCCCATTTCCTGTTCCCTATCTCCTGTCCTCTAAATTCCTAAAGGAAAACAACCGCCATGCCCCTGAACGGCGCCCACCCCATCGTACTGGTAGTAGACGACTCCCCCGATTCCCTGGGCATGATCAACGCCGCCCTGAAACAGGCGGGATATACGGTGCTGGTATCGCTGAACGGCCAGCAGGCACTGGATATCGTGGGGCAGATTCAGCCCCATGTGGTGCTGATGGATGCGGTGATGCCGGTGATGGACGGCTTCGACTGCTGTTTGGAGATGCGCAAGCGGCTGCCGTTGACGCCGATTATCTTCATGACCGGCCTCACCGAGGAGGAGCACATCGTCCGCGCCTTCGAGAACGGCGGCAACGACTATATCACCAAACCCATCAAGCCCGCCGAGCTGCTGGCCCGCATCACCGCCCACGTCAACGCCGTGCGCATGATCAACAATGCCCATGCGGCGCTGGACGTGGCCAAGCAGTTCGTGCTGGCGGTGGATGATCGGGGCGAGGTCCTCTGGACCACCCCGGACACCCGCGAACTGCTCCAGGCCCAGGGCATCGACCACGAGGCGGGCGAGCTCACGGACCGGCTCCGGGAGTGGCTGCCCCGACACCAGACCCTGGGCGACCTGATCATCCCCACCCGGCAACGCCCCCTCACCCTGCGCTACTTCAAGACCATCGACGACGGCGAACACCTGCTGCGCATCGTCGGCCAGGATCTGCTCACCGATCCCAGCGTGCTCGAACAGGCGCTGCCGGTTACCAAGCGCGAGGCGGAGGTGCTGCTGTGGGTCGCCCACGGCAAGACCAACAAGGAGATTGGCGAGATCCTCGATCTCAGTCCACGCACCGTCAACAAGCACCTGGAGCAGGCCTTTGCCAAGCTTCAGGTGGACAATCGTTCCGCGGCGACCTCGCTGGCGATTCAGGCGCTGCTGGGGTTGCCGGTGTAGGTCGCGCTTCAGGACGTAGTCGGCCTGAAGGCCGACCTATAGAATGGATCGGCCACTGCTCTGGCGACTACCTGATCTGTGGTGTATGCTTTTTCCTTGAATCGGTCTGACTTTTCGAGGAGGGCACGCGTTGGGGGATCTTCGTCACGCCAGGGGCTTTACGCTGGTGGAGTTGCTGACGGTTGTCGCCATCCTGGGCTTGCTGGTGGCGGTCGCCTTGCGTCTCTATCAACCGGCCATTGCCAAGGCCAGCGTGGTGGATGGCTTTGCCGGCGGCAGCGAGGCGCGGATGCGGGTGCATGAGCACTATGCGACGACCGGGCGCTGGCTGGATGTTGGGGCCGAAAAGCGCGTCGAAGAGGATGATCCCTATCCGCATATGGCAAGCATCGACCAGGGCGCGGTGAGCGTGGCCTTTGCCGCCGATCACGTCAAACGGCTGGGCGGCGATACCCTGACCTTGCGTCCGGCGGTTCGACCGCGAGGGGAGGGGATGGCCCTGGTCTGGGTGTGTGGTTCCGCCGCGATTCCCGGGGGCCTGGTCGCCCAAGGCGAGGATCAAACCGATATCCCCGTGGGCGGATTGCCCGGGTTGTGCCGATAGATGGCCAGGGAAGCCCTCGGTTAGAGGCGGATGCAAAAGATGGAAATGCCATGAGAGCACGAGCATGAGAGAACCGAACAGGCTGAAGGAGCGCTGGGTGCTGGCCGACTTTCTGAGCGAGTTGGCGGACCTGTTGCGGGGTGGCGCTGGCTTGCAGGAGGCGCTGGGGATAGCCGGGCGCGAGGAATCGGGTCGTAAGGTGGACAAGGCCCTGGAACGGGTGGCGGAGGAGGTCTCCTCGGGCGCGGAGCTGGGAGAGGCCCTGGCTAGCCACTTTCCTCGCCTGCCCGAATTCTGCGCCGAGCGGCTGCGAAGCGCGCAGCGCTCCGGCGATCTGCCGGAGGTGGCGGCGCGCATGGCCGAGTACATGACGCGGATGCAGGCGCTCTCCCTGGGGGCGGGATCGGTGCGCAAGGTCTTTCTCTACCCGGCGGCGGTTTTGGTCATCGGACTGCTGGTGGTGACCCTGCTGTTGGTGTTCGTCATTCCCCAATTCGAATCCATGTTCGCCAGCTTCGGCTCGGAACTGCCCCTTTTGACTCGCCAGGTGGTCGACCTCGCCCATTTTCTCGGCAGCTACTGGTGGGCGCTGCTGCTGGGCATCATTGTGCTGGTGCTGTTGCTGAAATGGGGCGCCAGCCGCAGTGCGTCGCTGCGTCGCTTGCCAGGTCGCTTGGCGATGGGAGTGCCGGGCCTGTCGCGCTTCTACCAACTCCACGCCCATGCCGAGATCTCCCGCACCATGGCCTTCGTCGGCGCCCTGGAAGGTTCGACCGGCAGCATGCTGGAGGCGGCGGAGCAGGCGGTCGGAAGCGGCTACGCCCGTGACGAACTGAAACATGCCAGGCAGCGGGTCGCCTCTGGTTCATCCCTCGCCGATGCCCTCGCCGCGTCACCCCTCTTTTTCTCCAAGCTGATCAATATCGCCCGCATCGGCGAATCTCGTGGCATCCTGGAGGGTCTGTTGTCGCCCCTGGCCGACCGCTACGCGCTGCGCATGGAGAGCGCCCAGGGCGCGACGCGGATGCTGGAGCCGCTGTTGATCACCCTGCTGGCGCTGATCATCGGTACCCTGGTGCTGGCGATGTACCTGCCGATCTTTCAGATTGCTTCGGTGGTGTGAGGAAAGCTGCGATGAAACGCCAAACGGGCTTCACCCTCATCGAACTGCTGGTGGTATTGGCGATCATCGCCATCCTCTCCGCCATTGCGGTACCTGGGTTTGACGGCTATCTGGCGCGGGGGGTGATCGTCGACGGGGTGCGTTCCGCCGAACCGCTGCGCGCCAAGGTAGAGGAGTTCTACGCCTATCGTGGCCGATTCCCCAGGGACAATCGGGCGCTGGCGATCAATCCCCCCGACGAGCTGAGCAGCCGCATCCTCCAGTCGATGACGGTGAGCGATGGGGTGATCCATTTAAGCTATCGGGGCGGACAGCGCGGCCTCGAAGGGGGTGGCATGCTCTCCCTCCGCCCAGCGCTGAATCGACGCAATCCCACCGCGCCGGTGATCTGGCTCTGCGGCGACGATGAACCGGATGGCTATCAGGTGATGGGGGAGTCATTGACCGATCTCGATGATGGGCTGGTTCCGCAGGGTTGTCGCGGGTGAGTTTTATTTTTAACCGCAGATTTCGCGGATTTGCGCAGAGAGTTTTTGGGGAATACCAACCACTGGCGCTTTTCAATGACTCATCTGTTAGGTGGAGACGAAGTGGTTAACAATGCTCTTAACAAAATCTGCGTCAATCCGCGAAATCTGCGGTTAGCAAAGGATCCGGCTCCAATGAGAACGGCTAAAACACTCAGGCAGCAACACGGCTTCACCCTGATCGAGCTGATGATGGTGGTGGCGGTGATCGGCCTGTTGGCCTCGATGGCGATCCCCCGTTATCAGGACTACATCAACCGCGCGCGGGTGGTGGAGGCGTTTACCCTGTCGGCGCCGGTGCGGGAGGCGGTGGCGGACTACTACATCCACCGCGGGCGCTTTCCCGAGGATAATCGGGAAGCGGCGCTGATCGACGCGGAGGACATTCGCGGCCACAACGTGGCGGCGATGGCGGTGGAGGAGGGCGCGATTCATGTCCGTATCGAGCTGGGAGAGGAACAGAAGACCCTCAGCCTGCGCCCGTCGATCCCGGTCGCCTATCCGCCGGTGGAACTCTTGAGCTGGGTCTGTGGTCATGCGCCGTCTCTGGAGGGGATGCAGACCTATGGCGAGGATCGGACGGACCTGGACGACCAGATGCTGCCGCCGGTGTGTCGGTCGGACTTTGCGCCGGAGTGAAGCTGAGAAGGCGGATTGATCAACCACAGAGAACGCAGAGTCCACAGAGGTTTGAGAGAGCACATGTGTCATGTTGTGGGAGCGGTTTGCAACCGCGACAACGGAGCTTGAACGAAGTTGGGTTATCGCGGATGCAATCCGCTCCCACGGGCAGACCTTTATCATTTGACGGGTGTGGAAAGCCATGGTGGTCAAGGTACACAGAAAGCAAGAAAGAACAATCCTCTGTGCTCTCAGTGAACTCTGTAGTGAAGGCTTTCAAAAGGCGAGAGGAGAGGTCAATGCAAACAAGGTATCGTGACTCAGCGCAGAGCCAAACCCGCGGCTTCACCCTGATCGAACTGATGATCGTGGTGGCGGCGATCGGCATTCTCGCCACCATGGCGCTGCCCACCTATCACGATCGTATCATTCGCACCCAGGTGGAGGAGGCGTTGTCCCTGTCCGGGATCGCCAAACGAGCGATCAATGACTTCTACGCCGCCAATCGCGCCTTTCCCGTGGACAACGCCCAGGCGGCGATCCCGGCGGCGGAGAAGCTGATCGGCAACTATGTGGCGGGGATTCGCATTGATGATGGCGCGGTGCATATCCGCCTCGGCAACAAGATCAACGCCCACGTCGATGGCCGCACCCTCAGCCTGCGCCCGGCGGTGGTCAGCGGCAGTCCCGAGAGTCCTGTCTCGTGGTTGTGCGGGCATGATCGTCCGGTGGAGGGCATGGAGGGGATCGGCGAGAACCTGACCAGCATCCCGGAGCGCTATCTGCCCCTGAATTGTCGTGGCTGGGGCGGCGGAGGTGGGTAGTCTTCGAAAAAGGTTGGTGGTCGCCCGAGCGATGAACAGAACCACCGCAACCGCTCCCCCCTTTTGCAAAGGGGGGCTGGGGGGGATTTTTGCTAACAGGCTCGGACCATCGATCGCTCGTGCCCAGTTCGAGAAATCCCCCCTAACCCCCTCCTTCGGCAAGCGCTGGATAGCACTTTGCGAAAGGGGGGGATTGGTTCGCGGGCATATTCCAGTCGGGTGCCCGTTGGCATCATTTCCGGGGCTCGCTTAACGTCATGCGCCGCCTCAACCTCGACATCCTCCCTTACCCCATCGCCACCGCCATGCGGCGTATTCGGGCGTGTCACGAAAAGGACGCCAAACGGCTGAAGTACGTGCTGCAAGCGGCGGAGATGAGCGCCCGTTTCCTGGGAGTGGTGGTGCTGGCGGATCTGCGCCGGGGGATGCGCGAGGGTTGGATCGAAAGCAACGAGACCTTGGGTCGCTGCGCCGAGAGCCTGCGTCGTCCCTCCTTCGGCCACTGGATCGAGATCCTGCGCGAGGGCGAGCGGGTGCTGGCGGAGCGGGATGAGGCGTTCATGCCCGAGCTGCGGGAGCTGACGTTCGGGCGCAAGCTGGGCAGCCCGGGACCGGCGCTGGAGGCGCTGCAAGAGATCGTCAGCGTGCGCAACCGTTTCGCCCACGGCGACATGAGCGCGCCGGAGATCGCCAAGACCTGCGACGAACTCGAAGAAGTCATGCAGAGCATGTTGCGGGAGATGGATTTTATCGAGGACTACATGCCCTACTATGTGAAGACGGTAAACGTCCATCAGCGTCGACTCAAGGAACCCAATTTCTCCCATCAGTTCTGGCTGTTGGCCGGGGCCTATCAGGACCCGGAGGCGATCTTCTCGGAACGCCCCTGGCATACCGATACCGAGGATTTCATCCTGGAGCGGGAGGGCGGTGGCTTTCTCAATCTCCATCCCCTTTATCTCTATCTCGATAGCGAGAAGTATGACGAAACGAGCGGCGTCCACCCTGATCTGTATGTGCTGAACGGCTACGAGCGCAAGAACCGGGGCTGGAATCTGAAATACCTCCCCTGCGGCGCGAGCGGTCGGGAGTTCGGCAGCCTGGAACTGGAGAATGAGGCGGAGCGGGAGCTGGCGGAGCAGGGGCTGCGCGAGCTGCTGGAGCTGTTCGGCGTTGGTCAGGAAGCGGAGGCGGTGTGAGCATCATGGGCAAGGCCGTTTATCTCCCCCTCACATCGGGAAGTGTCGAAAAAGGGGCGAAATGTAGGTCGG
>JAABSM010000052.1 GCA_011390365.1 Gammaproteobacteria bacterium | reverse complement strand
ACATGAAGGTCGACCAGGCCGAGGTCAAGAAGTATGTCGAGGCCTGGGGCCGCAAGCAGGTCATCGACAACGTCATCACCCGCTGCCCGACCCAGGCCCTGAGCCTGAACGACGACGACACCCTCAGCGTCGACAACCAGAACTGCGTGCGCTGCATGCACTGCATCAACGTCATGACCAAGGCCCTCAGCCCGGGTGACGACAAGGGCGTGACGCTGCTGTGCGGCGGCAAGCGCACCCTCAAGATCGGCGACCTGATGGGCACCGTCATCGTCCCCTTCCACAAGCTGGAGAGCGACGAGGACTTCGAATGGCTCGAAGAGCTGGCCACCGAGATCCTCGACTTCTTCGCCGAGAACGCCCTGGAGCACGAGCGCACCGGCGAGATGATCGAGCGCATCGGCCTGACCAACTTCCTGGAAGGCGTCGGCCTGGAGATCGATCCCAACATGGTCGAGCGTCCGCGCATGAACCCCTACGTCCGCATGGACGGCTGGGACGAAGAGGCCGCCAAGTGGAACGAGCGCAAGGCTTCCGCCTGATCCACTGACATCTCAACGAGCACGGCCCGCCCTGGGCCGTGTCATCGAAACTAAGATTTACAAGGTTTATTGGAGGTTACAATGGCTGACGCACCTCGCATGCCCGATGAATGTGGCGTACCGGATATTCAGGACTACCTGCATCCGGTATTGAAGAAGAACTATGGTAACTGGAAGTGGCACGAACGTCCCCGTCCGGGCGTGCTGCACCACGTCGCCCACTCCGGTGACGAGATCTGGACCGTGCGCGCCGGCACCCAGCGCCAGATGGATCTGTACACCATCCGCAAGCTGATGGACATCGCCGACGAATTCGCCGAAGGTTATGTCCGCTTCACCATCCGTTCGAACATCGAGTACATGGTCTCCGAAGAGTCCAAGGTCAAACCCCTGATCGACAAGCTGGAGGCCGAAGGCTTCCCGATCGGCGGCACCGGCAACTCCGTCTCCATGATCTCCCACACCCAGGGCTGGCTGCACTGCGACATCCCTGGCACCGACGCCTCCGGCGTGGTGAAGGCGCTGATGGACGAACTCCACCACGAGTTCACCCATGAAGAGATGCCCAACCGCGTTCGCATGACCACCTCCTGCTGCCAGATCAACTGCGGCGGCCAGGGTGACATCGCCATCAACATCCAGCACACCAAGCCGCCAAAGATCGACCACACCCAGGTCGCCAACGTCTGTGAGCGTCCGGCGGTCGTGGCGCGCTGCCCGGTGGCGGCGATTCGCCCGGCGCTGGTCAACGGCAAGCCCTCGCTGGAAGTCGACGAGCGCAAGTGCATCTGCTGCGGCGCCTGCTTCCCCCCGTGTCCGCCGATGCAGATCAACGATCCCGAGCACTCCAAGCTGGCCATCTGGGTAGGTGGCAAGAACTCCAATGCCCGCTCCAAGCCGACCTTCCACAAGCTGGTCGCCGCGGGCCTGCCCAACAATCCGCCGCGCTGGCCGGAAGTGGCCGAGGTGGTCAAGGACATTCTTAAAGCCTACAAGGAAGACGCCAAGGATTGGGAGCGCATGGGCGAGTGGGCCGAGCGTATCGGCTGGCCGCGCTTCTTCGAGAAGACCGGTCTGCCGTTCACCAAGTATCACATCGACAATTGGCGCGGCAGCCGTAACAACCTCAACGCTTCCGCTCACATCCGCTTCTGAACGGATCACTGGAAACAAGGGTTTGTAATGAAATTCGCGATTCAAATCAACGAAGGTCCGTATCAGCATCAGGCGTCTGATTCGGCTTACCAGTTCGCCAAGGCCGCATTGGAAAGAGGGCACGAGATCTTTCGCGTCTTCTTCTACCACGACGGCGTCGGCAACGGCACGCGCCTGACCACGCCGCCCCAGGACGATCGTCATATCGTCAACCGCTGGGCGGAACTGGCCGAAAAGCATGACCTCGACATGGTCGTCTGCGTCGCCGCGGCCCAGCGTCGCGGCTTGGTGGACGACGGCGAGGCGGAGCGCAACGGGAAGGATGCCACCAACATCCACCCCAAGTTCCGTATCTCCGGTCTGGGTCAGTTGATCGAGGCTGCGATCCAGTCCGATCGACTGATGGTATTTGGCGACTAAGAGGAGCAGAGCGATGTCAGAAACGAAAAAGTTCATGTACCTCAACCGTCGCCCACCCTACGGCACCATCTACGCTTGGGAGTCCCTGGAGGTAGTGCTGATCGGCGCCGCCTTCGAGCAGGATGTCTCGCTGGCGTTCCTGGATGATGGCGTCTACCAGATCATGAAGGGTCAGGACACCGGCGAAGTCGACATGAAGAACTTCTCGCCGACCTACTCCGCACTGGGCGACTACGAGGTCACCAAGCTGTACGTGGAGAAGGAGTCCCTGGAAGAGCGCGGTCTCAGCATCGACGATCTCATGCACCTGACCTGGGAAGATGAGGACGAGGACTGGGCGGAGAAGGACTCCATCCAGGTGGTTACCCGTGCCGAGCTCGCCAAGCTGATGGACGAGCAGGACGTGGTCTTCAGCTTCTGAGGAGGGAACAATGAGCATACTGCATACGGTAAACAAGTCGCCCTTCGAAAAGAGTTCCATGGCTAGCGCCATGGCCCACGCCGCCGATGGCAGTGCGGTACTTTTCTACGAGGACGGCGTCTACGCCGCGACCAAGGGGACCAGCCTCAGCGACACCGTCAGCTCCGCTGACGGCGTCAAGCTGTATGTCCTTGGGCCGGATCTCAAGGCCCGCGGCGTCGCCGAAGACCGCTTGATCGATGGCGTTCAGGTCGTCGATTACACCGGCTTCGTCGACCTCGCGACGGAATACGACAAGGTGGTGGCCTGGGTCTGAACCGGGTCCCCGAGTTTTCATACGTAATCGAGAATCAGGAGAGTAACAATGCCTATCGAAGCCAACGGTAAGACTTTCGAGACCGACGAAGAGGGATATCTGGTCAACCTGAGCGACTGGGAGCCGGCCATCGCCGAGGTCATGGCCGCCCAGGACGAGCTGGAGCTGACCGACGAGCACTGGGAGATCATCAACTTCCTGCGTGAGTACTACGACGAGTACCAGATCGCCCCCGCCGTGCGCGTGCTGACCAAGGCCGTCGGCAAGAAGCTGGGCAAGGACAAGGGCAACAGCAAGTATCTGTACTCCCTGTTCCCTTACGGCCCGGGCAAGCAGGCGTGCCGTTTCGCCGGCCTGCCGAAGCCGACCGGCTGCATCTGATGCCGGCCTGCCGCCCCCGCGCCGGATTGGCGGGGGCGGCGTCGGGATGACCCGCGGGGTCATTGCCGACCCACCCGGTACCGCGACCGGGGGGCGCTTCGCCTCCCGGTTCTCATCCAAACACTGAGGACCTCGGGACGATGTCGACTCTGTACGCGTTGCTGTTCATGGCGGCAAGCATCACGCTGGTGGTGGGCGTGGGCATGAAGATCCGCCAGTACTACAAGACGCCCGCTCCATTAAAGATTCCCACGACTCCGGCGCCGACCACCCAGGCCGGAGTGGTCATGCGCATGTTTCGCGAGGTGGTGTTTTTCGAGAGCCTTTTCAAGAGCACCAAGTGGACCTGGATCTTCTCCTGGATGTTCCATATGGGCCTCGCCCTGGTGCTGCTCCGCCACCTGCGCTATTTCATCGATCCGGTATGGGCGCCGATCCAGTGGATCCAGCCCTTCGGAAAGTACGCCGCGTTCGCCATGGTCATCGGCCTGCTCGGCCTGCTGGCGCGTCGCATCTTCGTCGATCGCGTGCGCTACATCTCGGCGCCTTCGGATTATCTGATGCTGCTGCTGCTCATCTTCATCGGTTTCAGCGGGCTGATGATGACCTTCGTCGTGCACACCGACATCGTGGCGGTGAAGTACTTCTTCAACAACCTGTGGACATTCGGCTGGGGACCCCTGCCCATGGACTTCCCGCTGTTGGTTCACATCACTCTGGTCATCGTGCTGCTGGCGATCTTTCCGTTCAGCAAGCTGTTGCATGTGCCGGGCGTATTCTTCAGCCCCAGCCGCAATCAGGTCGACAATCCGCGTGAGCAGCGCCACATCGTGCCCTGGGCGGAAGCGCTGGAAAAGAAGGATTAAGGGGGCTTTGCGGCCCGAACCTATGCCGACGAGGGTTTTACATGGCTAAGGCAGATTTCGAGGTACCGGAACTCAAGAAACACGTCGAGGTTCCGGCGATCAAAGAGGGCGCGATGGCGCACCTCAAGCCGTTCGTGGTGAAAAACCCGGATCACAACACCGATCTGGGCTTTCCCGGCGAACTGGTCGACGACTGGCATGACAAGGCGCTGGAGAAGCTTGGCGATCTGTGCTCCCGCTATCGTTCGCTTCAGGTTTACCTGGACGCCTGCGTGAAATGCGGCTCCTGCACCGACAAGTGCCACTATTTCCTGGGCACCGCCGATCCCAAGAACATGCCGGTGGGGCGTCAGGATCTGCTGCGCAAGGTCTATCGCCGCTACTTCACCCTGGCCGGGAAGTACTTCCCCAAGCTGGTCGGGGCCGAGGACCTGACCCGCGAAACCCTCGACGAGTGGTACAGCTACTATCACCAGTGCTCCCAGTGCCGCCGCTGCTCGGTATTCTGCCCCTACGGCATAGATACCGCCGAGATCTCCATGGCGGCGCGCGAGATCCTGGACAGTATCGGTTACGGCCAGAAGTACTGTAACGAGATCATTGCCAAGGTGCACAAGGTCGGCAACAACCTGGGGCTGCCGGGTCCCGCTATCGAGGATACCCTGTTGGGCCTCGAAGAGGACGTGTGGGACGAAGATGAGGTGTGGGTCAAGTACCCGCTGGACGTGGAAGGCGCGGACATCCTGCTGGTGACCCCCTCCGCCGACTTCTTCGCCGAACCCCATGTCGACGGCCTGATCGGCTACGGCAAGGTGTTCCACGAGGCTGGCGTCAGCTGGACCCTCAGCACCACCGCCTCCGAGGCGGGCAATTTCGGCATGTTCATCGGCTCCTACGAAAACATGCGCCGGGTCTCGATGCGTATCCGCAAGGCGGCGCTGGAGCTGAAGGTCAAGCGCATCGTCTTCGGCGAATGCGGCCACGCCTGGCGTATCGCCTATTCGTTTCTGAATACCCTCGCCGGGCCGTTCGACTTTCTCGACCCCAACTATCCGGTACCGCAGCACATCTGCGAGTTTACCTGGGGGCAGATCCAGGACGGCAAGCTGGAGCTGGACAAGTCGGAGAATGACGAGATCACCCCGACCTTTCACGACTCCTGCAACGTGGCACGCGCCAGTCGCATGGGTGACAAGCCGGGCGGACAGTTCGAGATACCGCGCAACGTCATCAAGGCGGTGTGCAACAACTATGTGGACATGCATCACGACACCATCGGCGAGCAGACCTTCTGTTGCGGCGGCGGCGGCGGGCTGCTCACCGATGATCTGATGGAGATTCGCGTCAAGGGCGCGTTGCCGCGCATGAACGCCCTCAAGCAGGTGGTCGAGGATCAGGGCGTGACCCATGTGGCCGCGATCTGCGCGATCTGCAAGAGTCAGTTTACCAAGGTACTGCCGTACTACGGTTTCGAAATGGATCAGATTCTCAGTGTCCATCAACTGGTCAGCAACGCGATTGTCCTCAATCGCAAGACCGGCAAGCCGGAATGGCTTGAAGAGGACGAGGACGAAGACGAGTAACAAGCCGCGTGCGGCACTGTTGGAACATCATATCGATGCAGCGGTTAGAATCACGCCGCCGCGAGTTGAATACTACCTACGGTTGAGGAGACAAGAGCATGGCGACTCCCAGTGAAAAAGTAAACGAAAACCTGAACTTCCGCCGTTTCGAGGAAGGCGACGCCTCCTGGGACAGTTGGGACGAGAAGATCTTCGTCGAGGACACCTCCCACAAGTGCCCGACCTATATTCACAAGACCCCGCCTTGCCAGGGATCCTGCCCCTCCGGCCACGACATCCGCGGCTGGCTGGCGATCGTGCGGCAGCAGGAGAAGGCCCCGGAAGGGATGGATTGGAAGGAGTACGCCTTCCGCCGCGCCACCGACTCCAATCCCTTCCCGTCGATGATGGGCCGGGTCTGCCCCGCCCCCTGCCAGGACGGTTGTAACCGCAACGAAGTGGAAGACTTCGTCGGTATCAACTCCGTCGAGCAGTTCATCGGTGACAACGCCATCGAGGCGGGTCTGGCCTTCGCCGCCGGCGCCGATACCGGCAAGAAGGTGGCGGTTGTCGGCGGCGGCCCAGGCGGTCTCGCCGCGGCCTACCAGCTGCGTCGCATGGGCCATGGCGTCACCGTCTTCGAGGCCAACGAAGGGCTCGGCGGCATGATGCGCTACGGCATCCCCGGCTACCGTATCCCCCGCGACAAGCTTCACTCCGAGTGTCAGCGGATCATCGACATGGGCGTCGAAGTGCGCTTCAAGACCCGCGTCGGCAAGGATGTCTCCATGGAGCAGGTGGAGAAGGAGTTTGACGCCATCATCTGGGCGGTAGGCTGTCAGAACGCCCGCGGCCTGCCGGTCCCCGGCTGGGAGGGCGCCCCCAACTGCGTCGGCGGCGTCGCCTTCCTCAAGGCCTTCAACGAGGAGCGCATGAAGGTCACCGCCAGCAAGGTGATCTGCATCGGCGGCGGCGACACTTCCATCGACGTGGTCTCGGTGGCGCGCCGTCTCGGCCACATCGAGCACACCAATCCCGGTGAGCGTCCGGAGACCGCGATCATCGACGGTTACGTCGCCCACGACGCCTCCGTCGCCGCCGCCGCCCAGGGCGCGGACGTCACCCTGACCTCGCTGTTCACCCGCGACAAGATGTTCGCCGCCGAGCACGAGATCACCGACGCGCTGCAAGAGGGCGTATCCATCCTTGATGGTGTGATGCCGCTGGAAGTGATCCTCGACGAAAACGGCCGCGCCACCGGCCTGAAGGTGTGTGACTGCACCATGGACGGCATGAAGCCGGTTCCGGTGGAGGGTACCGAACGGGTGCTGGAGGCGGATCTGATCGTCGCGGCTATTGGTCAGTCCGGTGATCTGGGCGGGCTGGAGGCCCTCGATAACGGTCGCGGGATGATCGATTCCGACAAGTTCTACCAGGTGCCGGGCAAGGCGGGCCACTTCGTGGTCGGCGACATCATTCGTCCGCACCTGCTCACCACCGCCATCGGTCAGGCCTCGATCTGCGCCGAGAGCGTCGACAAGTATCTCAAGGGCGAGGAGTTGGGCAAGCGTCCCAAGGTCGATGTGCATCACTTCAGCCTGCTCGGCAAGCTGCATGAGGCGGGCCTGGATCCCGAGCAGTTCAATAGCAAGGAAGGTGATCTGCGTGGTACCGCCAGCGCCAAGTACGCGGTGCACAACTTCGAAGACCGTTCCAAGTCCGAGGTGATCTCCCACGAAGATCTCTTCCTGGGGCACTTCAAGTACACCCCGCGTAATATCCGCGGCGAAGAGGTACCGACCGCGGAAGAGGTGCTCGGTCACTTCCATGAGCGTCTGAAACCTCTCTCCGAAGAGGCGACCATCGCCGAGGCCAAGCGCTGCATGTCCTGCGGTATGTGTTTCGAGTGCGACAACTGCGTGGTGTTCTGTCCCCAGGATGCGGTGTTCCGCGTCAACAAGACCGAAAGCACCACCGGTCGTTACGTGGATACCGACTACAGCCGTTGCATCGGCTGCCACATCTGCCACGATGTCTGCCCCACCGGCTACATCCAGATGGGCCTCGGTGAATAGGAGCGGATCAGCGATGTCTTTACTAACCCGGTTCCGAGGCGCAGCGTTGCTTCTCGCCGTCGCCCTCGCGGCGGCGGCCTGGGGCGTCGGCGCGGCACAGTTGGCCGAAGGCTCCAAGGCGCTGGAGGCGAAATCCTGTATTCGGCCTGCCGATGACATGCGCCGCAACCACATGGAGTATATCCACCACGACCGTGATCTGGTCGTGCACAAGGGTATCCGTGATGTGGATGGAAGCCTGGCGGGATGCGTGGACTGCCATGCCGGGCGCGAGGCCGACGGCAGCGCCATCCCGGTGAACGCCGAAGGGCAGTTCTGCAGCGGCTGCCACGAATATACCGGGACCAGCATCACCTGCTTCCAATGTCACCGCAAGGTGCCCGAGGAGAAGTAATCATGAGTCATGACCCGAACATGGATTCGCCGGAGCATAGCCAGGAGCGGCGCGAATTCCTGCGCAATACGGCAATCGCGGCGGGCGCCGCGGTCGCCGCGCCGGGGCTGCTGATCAGTATCGCCAGCGCGACCGGCGAAGGCGGCGTGACCTCCGACACACGCTGGGGCATGCTGATCGACACCGACAAGTGCGCCGACGGCTGCACCGCCTGCGTCACGGCCTGCGACAAGGAGAACGGCATCGACCTGGTCGAGCAGCCGCAAGGCAACTCCGACGAGATGTGGGAGATGCAGCGCCCGCAGTGGATCCGCAAGCTCAAGTTGCGGGACAAGCAGACCGGCGACATCACCAACCTGCCGATGATGTGCCAGCACTGCGAGTTCCCGCCGTGTGAAGACGTCTGCCCGACCGGGGCCTCCTTCAAGCGCGCCGACGGCATCGTGATGGTGGATCGACACATCTGCATCGGTTGCCGCTATTGCATGATGGCCTGCCCCTACAAGGCGCGTTCCTTCATCCATCAGAATGTCGCGGAGCAGGTGGTCAATGCCCCGCGCGGCAAGGGCTGCGTCGAATCGTGCAATCTCTGCGCCCATCGTATCGACGAAGGCCAGACCACCACGGCGTGCCAGGATGCCTGCGCGGCGGAAGGCCACAACGCGATCCTGTTCGGCGACCTCAAGGATCGGGGAAGCGCCATCTCCAAGGCGCTCAAATCCAGAAGCAGCCAGCAGGTTCGCGCCGATCTGGAGCTGAACACCGGCGTCCGTTACACCAACGTCTGACAGAGCTAAGGGGCCAAAGATAGATGTCTACTCTTCATTACCGTGAACTTTGGTGTGGTGAACCCAAACGCTACTGGATCGGACTCGCGGCGATGGTCGCGGTGGTGCTGATCGGGTTGGCGGCGGCGTTCTACATGGAGCACAGCGGTCACCATGTGACCGGCATGACCAACCACATCGTGTGGGGGCTGCCCCATGTCTTCGCGATCTTCATGATCGTCGCCGCCTCCGGCGCCCTCAATGTCGCCTCCATTGGCTCCGTCTTCGGCGGCCCGCTCTACAAGCCGCTGGGGCGCTTCTCGGCGCTGCTCGCGATCGGCCTGCTGGCCGGCGGCCTGTTCGTGCTGCTGCTGGATCTGGGACGCCCCGATCGCCTGATCGTCGCCGTCACCACCTACAACTTCAAGTCAATCTTCGCCTGGAACATCTTCCTCTACACCGGCTTTTTCGCCATCGTCGGGGTCTATCTATGGACCATGATCGATCGCAGCGTCCACCAGCACTACAAGGTGCTGGGCTTCGCCGCCTTCTTCTGGCGTCTCGCCCTGACCACCGGTACCGGCTCCATCTTCGGCTTTCTCGTCGCCCGTGAGGCCTACGACGCCGCGATCCTGGCGCCGATGTTCATCATCATGTCTTTCGCCTATGGTCTGGCCTTCTTTATCGTCACCCTGATGGCGGCCTACTGGTGGGCCGAGCGCAGCATCGGCGACCTGCGCATGACCAAGCTCAAGAATCTGCTGGGCGTGTTCGTGGGGGGGGTGCTCTATTTCGTCACCGTCTATCACCTGACCAACCTCTACGTCACCCAGCATCACGGCGTGGAATCCTTCTTCCTGGCCAGCGGCGGCATCTACACCGTGATGTTCTGGTTCGGCCAGATCCTCATCGGCGGCATCCTGCCGTTGTTCCTGATCTACTCGCCGGCCTTCGACAGGTCGCGCATGGCGGTACTGGTGGCCTCGCTGTTGGTGCTGGTTGGCGGCTTCTTCCAGATCTATGTCATTGTCATCGGCGGTCAGGCCTTCCCCATGTCCCTGTTCCCGGGCAAGGAGGTGCTGGAGACCACCATGCTGGATGGCGCGATCGCACCCTACACACCCACCTTCGCCGAAGCGGCGCTGGGTGTGGCGGGCATCATGGTTGCCATGATCATGGTCGCGGTGGCATCGCGCATGCTCAAGGTGCTGCCAGATACCCTGGAAGATCCCGCGGACAAGAGCTGATCGTTTCACGATCAGCCGTGTCGCGTGAAAACAAGAATCCACCATCGACGCCGTCGATGGTGGATTTTTTGTTTTCGGTTATGTCATCATTCGGCCAACCCGCTGTCGCGGTTCGCTGAATGCTTGCCCGGAGGCTCTCGTGACTATCAAATCAGACAAATGGATTCGCCGCATGGCGGCGGAGCATGACATGATCGAACCCTTCGAACCGGGACAGGTGCGTGAGGGCGAGCATGGGAGGGTGATCTCCTACGGCACCTCCAGCTACGGCTATGACATCCGCTGCGCGAATGAATTCAAGATCTTCACCAACATCAACCACGCGGTGGTGGACCCCAAGAACTTCGATGAAAACAGCTTCGTTGATCTGAAGTCGGACGTCTGTATCATCCCCCCCAACTCCTTCGCCCTGGCGCGGACCGTCGAATATTTCCGCATCCCCCGCTCGGTGCTTACCGTGTGCCTGGGCAAATCGACCTACGCCCGTTGCGGCATCATCGTCAATGTCACGCCGCTGGAACCGGAGTGGGAAGGGCACGTCACCCTGGAGTTTTCCAACACCACGCCGCTGCCGGCCAAGGTCTATGCCAACGAGGGGGTCGCCCAGATCCTCTTCTTCGAGGGCGACGAGGAGTGCGAGCAATCCTATCGGGACCGCGGCGGCAAGTATCAGGGCCAGCGGGGCGTGACGCTTCCGAAACCGTAATCGTCACCATTTCCAGGGGGCGATGAGAACGATCGTCACTGCGACGACGACAATCAGGATAAACCATTCGAACAGGTGAGAGGTTGCCCATGGATGCCAGTCATATCGATCTTCCCGGAAGCGAGGTGGCGTCGATCCGCGTCGAAGGAGACAAGGTTATTGTGCGCTTTTCCCGCGCCTATATCATCCAGACCATGACCGGGGCCAAGGAGAGCACCCGCTGGCACCAGGCCGGCAATCTGATCTTCACCGATGCCGAACCGCAACAGACGCCTCCGCAAGGCCCGCTGGTCTGCGAAGGCGGGGATGTCGGGGAAAACGTCTACACCTACCGCGACATGATCCCCATCCCCCTCAACAGCCAGGGCCGCGCCCACTGCGACATTCGTTTTCAGAACAGCGACTACCGCCTGCGGGTGCAGGCCGGCGGCGTCTCTCTGAAGATGGAGGACCGCCCCTACTATATCGAGCACCTGAAGGATTAGGGCGGCCCCACCTAGCTTTCGACAAGGCCTCTGACGGAGACACCGAGGCGATGGCGTTGGTCCGCTGCACCGGGCGATGCATCAGCCCCAGGAGTGGCGGCCCTCCAGGGACTGCCACTCCTGGGGGTGTTGCCAAGTCGCTTTCGGAGGATGGCGGCCCGTTTAATTGAGTCGCCAGACCGATTCGTCCAGCGAGGCCTTCACCGGGGTCGCGGGTTTGGCGGTGGGCTGCTCTTCCGCCTCGCTCTTCGCGGTCAGGGCCTCCAGCCACATGCGGGTGAGCATCGGCAGGTTGGGGTCGGGAGTGCCGGCGTCGCCGCGGCGGATGCCGAATTCGTAGGCCTCGAAGGAGCGGGACTCCTCCACCGGCCAGCCGTTGAAGGCGATGGGGATGCGTTCATCGCGAAAGAAGAGGGTGATGCGTTTGTCGCGGATATCGGGGTAGTGGTCGGTCACCATGATCGTCTTGTCGTCGCGCACATGTTCGGCGATCAGGCAGGGAACCTCGCCCTTGCTGGCCATGGCGCCGCCATTGGAGAAGCGGGCGACGAGGGGAGCGTGGCCGATCAGGAGGATGCCGAACGAGACCGCATGATCCGATCCTTCGCGGATCCAGCGCACTACCCCCAGCTGTGGCGAGGCTTCGTCGTCACGAAAGATGCCGGCCAGTTCGCCGACGCGGATGCGCAGTTGCGCTGGGGATGGGATCTCCATGCGATAGCCGGTCTGGGAGTGGTCGCGAATCAACGCCGCATGGCGTACCACCGAGGGGTCGCTGGCGTGGGTCGCTTCCACGCCGATGGCGGCGAGCGGGTCGAGGGCGTTGTCGGCGGATGGTTTGGCGTCGACCGCATCGTTCATCGAGGCGGAGAACATCGCCTCCAGGGACTGGGTGCTCATCTCACGGATCGAGGCGGCCTTGAAGCGAGGTTTGGGCGCTGGCGTGAGTGGCGCGTTCTTCGCCTTGCCATGTTCCTCCAGCGCGCGGTGGATGGCGGGAATGGTGAAGATGACGCTTACCTCTTCGTTGCTGTCGTCACGCTGGGCGATGCGCTTGGGCCGTTCCTTCCAGCTGTTGCGCAGGATCTCCAGGGTCGAGATCGACAGGGATGGGCCATTTGCGAGGTTGGCTTCGAGGTTGACCTTGTCCTCGCCGTTGCGCGCCGCGCGCATCAGCAACGCGGTGATGCGGTCCTGCAATTCGCGGCAGTTGATGAGGATGCACTTGCGGCTCGGGCAGTCGTCGCAGGCGGATGAGGCGTGGAGGGGGCCAACGTCCAGTTTGGGGTCGAAGTGAAAGGGGCTGCGCTTGCGGTCCGCGCCGGCGCTGCAGAGCGGCAGTTCCAGCCGGCTCGCCCAATAGCCCATGCTCGTCATGACCTCCCGGGTCTGTTCATGACGCAGGGTGTGGAGGGGGATCAGCGCCAGCAGCAGCATGCGCTTGACAAGCCCCGCCAAGGTGGAGGCGGGGTAGTCGCGAACCTCCGTGAAGCCGATCACGCGGTCCTTTTCCGGCAGTTGCAGGGATGCCAGATAGATCCGGTAGATGCGTTGCCACAGGGCGTTTCGCTCTTCCAGGCGAAGGGAGAGCTGGTTGCGCTGGATGCGATGGCTGTAATAGAGGATGCGGTGGGCCACGGTCTGCCATACCGCTACCCTCGGGTCGTTGGCGCTCTTGCCCAGATCGGCGCAGGTGACCTGTTGTAATACCAGCTGGTAGCTGTGAATGAGCAGCTGGCTCAGGTCGTCCGCCATGATCGCCGCGCGGCGAGCGTTTTGCGGCAGTGGGAAGGGGACGTCCGCATAGTACTTTCGCAGCCCCGCCAGGCAGTGCTCGACGCTCGGGCCGATCTTCTCCAGGAAGTCGAAGTGGTGGCGCAGCACCATCTGACTGTTGTTCAGCCCGCGGATAGCGGCGTAGAGGGTGCGGGTCATGACGCGTACATCCCCGAGCGGAAGCTCACGCAGCCATTGGTCGATGGATGTGGTATTGGTAAAGTCCATTTAAATACACCGTGCCTCTTGGCAAATCTGTTCGTTCAAGAATCTTGTCGAGGTCAAGCGTGCGCGCCCGTCCGCGCCAGTCATTGGAATCAGGGTCGCAGCGTAACAACAGCCGGGGCGAGCGTCACATTTCGATCACGCTTTTATGAGGCGCCGCTTGATTGGGCGGGTTTCGCAGAGTTCGGGGCGCCGGCGCGGCGCGCCCGGAATCATCGGCGGGTCGAGGCTTCAACCGGAGTCGTCGGCAAGCTCGGCCAGTGGGCGAGGAGTGCCGATATGGTAGCCCTGGGCGTAATCGACGCCAAGCTCGCGGATGAAACTCAGGATCTCCTCGGATTCCACGAACTCGGCGACGGTGCTCTTGCCCAGCGAGCGGCCGATGTCGACCATCGCGCGCACCAGCGCGGCATCCGCCGGCTGCTTGTGGATGGAGCGGATGAAGGAGCCGTCGATCTTGATCTTGTCGATCGGCAGCTCGCGCAGATAGCCGAACGAGGAGAGGCCGGTGCCGAAATCGTCGAGCGAGAAGCGACAGCCGATCTTGCGCAGCGCCTCGATGAACTCTTCGGCGCGCATCAGATCGGCGATGGCGGCGGTCTCGGTGACCTCGAAACAGAGCTTTTGCGGCGGCACGCGGTTGCGCCGGATCTCGTCCCCGATATAGGCCCCCATCTCGCGATCGCCCAGGGTGGCCCCGGAGAGGTTGATGGAGGCGGTCGCCAGCTGTTCCAGGTGGCCCGGGTTGGCTTGCAGCCATTGCAGATAGGTGCGGACTACCCAGCGGTCGATGCCGCGGATCAGGCCATAACGCTCGGCGGCGGGGATGAAGTCGCCGGGGGAGAGGTACGCCTCCCCCTGGCGCATGCGGATGAGGATCTCGTAATGCCGCGACAGCGCGCCGCCCGAATCGTCGAGGGCCATGATCGGCTGGTAGTAGAGCTCGAAGTGGTCGTTGGCGATGGCGTCATGGAGCCGCTCCACCCACTGCATCTCGGTGCTATGGCGCTGCATCTCCCGATCCGACTCGGCATAGACCATGACCTGATTGCGCCCCCGCTCCTTGGCCGCGTAACAGGCCTGGTCGGCGGCGCTTAGCAGGCGATTGATGGCGTTGTCGCCCGGCTCCAGGGTGGCGATGCCGATACTGGCGGTGACCCGAAAGGTGCGCCCCGACCAGTGGAAGTGGAAGCCCTCCACCCTCTCGCGCAGGTCCTCGGCGATCTGAATCGCCCGCAGCAGTTCGCAATCCCGCAGCAGCAGCGCGAACTCGTCGCCGCCGATGCGCCCCAGCAGCTCCGATTTGCTGGCGTGGCGGGTGAAGACGCCGGCGAGTTGGCGCAGCATCTCGTCACCGGCGATATGGCCGCAGGTGTCGTTGATCACCTTGAACTGATCCACGTCGAGGTAACACAGGGCGTGACGCTCCCGCTCATGCTCGCGCCCCGCGAGCATGTCCTCCATGCGCTTGTGAAAGGTGCGGCGGTTGATCAGCCCGGTCAGTTCGTCGTAGGTCGCGAAGCGGTGGATCTGGCGCTCCAGCTTGTGTTGTTCGCTGACATCCCGCATCAGCATCACCAGGCCGGTGGGCAACTGGTCGCCGTCGCGCATGATCGAGACCGTCCCTTCGACCTCGAAGATATGGCCATCCTCGGCGCTGGCGGTGGCGCCGGGTTCGATATAGACGGTGTCGTCATAGGCGATGGCGCGGTGGATGGGGTTTTCCAGCGGCTGGCCGTAGCGATCGGCGAAGCGAATGATGCGCTCCACCGGTCGTCCGATCGCCTCATCGCTACGGACGCCCAGCAGCGACTGGCAGCTGGGATTGATGCTGGTGACCTTGCCCGCGGTGTCGGCGATGATCAGGGCCTCGGCAATGGTGTCGATCACCACCTGCGCCCGCTCCTTCTCGTAGCGGGTCTGATCCAGCGCATCCTCCAGCTTTTCCCGATGGTGATTGAGGTCGGCGATGATGCGGGCGTTCTCGATCGCCACGCTGACCTGGTTGGCGAACAGGGTCAGCAGATCCTGATCCCGGGCGGTAAAGCTTGCGCCGGCCCGCTTGCCCAGCGCCGAAAGGCCGCCGATGATCCTCCCCCCGGCGATCAGCGGGACCAGCAGCGCCGACTCCTTGCCCCGCTCCCAGGCGCTGTTGTCGCCAATGGGCAGGCGGCCGCCCTCGCCGAAAAAGAGGGGCTGGCGATTGGCCAGCACCCAGCCGCACATGCCCGCGCCCAGCGGCAGACGCCTGCCCTCCAGCAGCCCGGCGTTCTTTCCGGAGGCGGCCTGGTATTCGTACTCGCCGGCGCCGAAGTCGATCAGCGGCACCGCCAGGGTCTCGGCGTCCACCAGATCGCGGGCGTAATCGGCGACCATTCGCAGCAACACCTCCAGCTTGGTCTCCGAGACCAGATATTTGCCGATCGCCAGCAGCAACTCCATCTCGGAGTCGATGCTCTTGAACAGCTGGCTGATATTGGGTGCGGTCGTCATCTTCAGATGACTACATTGTAATGACATTGACGGACCTCAAGGGCATATTGACTGACCCCCGCCACCTCCGCATCCACGATCAGGTCCCGCTCCACGTCGCAGGCCATGGCGTCGATACAGATCTGGCAGATCTTGAACTCTACCCCCAGCCGCCGCGCCGAGTGAATCAGCTCCTCCAGCGACGCCATTCCCTTTCTGCGCATCACCCGCTTCAGCAGCCAGGGGCCGGCCCCAAGGTAGTTGAGCTGGGACAGGGGAAGGTGGTCAGGGCCATCGTGGCCCAGCGCCTGGATGATCGCCTGCAACGGCGTGTCGGTGCGGGGGTTGCGTCCCGGGCCGCCGCGCCCGCGCGGCGGCCACAGCCGGGAGAGGGCGAAGCGCCCGCGGTTCTTCTTCAGGCAATCGACGCCATACAGCACGAACCAGAGGCTGATCTGGGTCCCCATCGCCTGCATCCCGCAGGCCAGCTCGAAGGCGAACAGGGCCTTGTCCATCTCGCCGCTGACGAGCACGATGGTGCCCCGATTCGGATCCGGGACGGTTTGTTCAGCGGCGCTCATGAGGTGACCCGAATCCGGATCGCGATCCCCGCGCGCCCCCGCGCCACGTCCACAATCTCATGCCCCTTGGCGTGGCAGAAATCTCTTACTCCGCTTTCGAAGATGGGATCATCTCCGGTGATTCGCAATACCTGTTGCGGCTGCATCTCGCCGATCGCCTCCGCCAGATGGATCAGAGGCAGGGGGCAGCAGGTACCGGTGACGTCAAGCTCCCTGTCGTGCATGGTCGTTCCTGATAGGTCGGTAGCAAATGGGTGATTCTGCGAAAAGCGTCTTGATTTTGCAAGAGGGGGTTTGCACCCTCACATCACTCTTGCGGCATCACGGGAGAGGCATTGTGGCGGCGCGCGAAGAGTCAACGGCCCGTCAGGCGTTTCGGCGTCTTCGCGCCAAGCTCTCCGGTTGGGCCGCGGCGCAGCGCGAGTTAACGGCTTCGCCGGCGCTATCTCTGCGCGCCGAAGTGGCCTACAATTGTCGCAAAATCGGGAGGATAGGGCATGGGCAAGGCGATACGGCTGGATGAGGGGCTGCTGGCGGAGGAGGCTTCGCGGCAGCGCTTGGCGGAGGCGAGCCTGAAGACGATATTCTATTCCACTTCGACCCAGCGCGGCGAGGCGTTTTTCAGGACGCTGGTGCGGGATCTGGCGCGGGCGCTGGATGTCTTCTACGTGATCGCGGGGCGAACCCTCACCCAGGAGGGGGTGGATGTGTGCCAGACCCTGGCGGTGTGGGGGGGCGAGGACTACCTTCCCAACCTGACCTATCGCCTGCCGGGAACGCCCTGTCGCAACGTCGCCGATCAGAAGATGTGCTTTCATCCCACCGGGGTGCAGCGGGACTATCCCGAGGATGTGCTGCTGGTGAGGATGCAGGCGGAGAGCTACATCGGCATGCCGATGGTGGATACCGAGGGCAGGACGCTGGGTATCCTGGTGGCGCTGGATACCCGTCCCATGAGCGAAGGCAAGCGCTATCTGGCGCTGTCGCTGCTGACCCTCTTCGCCACCCGGGCGGCGGCGGAGTTGCAGTTTCAGGATCGCGAGGCGGAATTGACCCGGCTGGTGGCGGAACGCACCGCCGAGCTGGAGCAGGCGCGGGCCAGCGCGGAGCAGGCCAATCGCGCCAAGAGCCGCTTTCTCGCCAACATGAGCCATGAGTTGCGCACCCCCCTCAACGCGGTGATCGGTTTCAGCCGGCTGCTGGCGGAGGATTCGCGCACGCCAGCGGGCGCGCGCCGGGATCTGGAACTGATCCTCTCCAGCGGCGAGCATCTGCTGTCACTGATCAACGATGTGCTCGACATGGCCAAGGTGGAGGCGGGGCGCATGGAGCTGGATGTGGTGACGGTGGATCTGCATCGGGAGTTCCAGGCGCTGGTCGGGATGCTCGGGATTCGCGCCGAGCAGAAGGACCTGACGCTGGTGGCGGAGCTGGATCCGGCGACGCCCCGTTATCTGCGGCTGGATATCAAGAAACTGCGCCAGTTGGTGATCAATCTGGTCGGCAACGCGATCAAGTACACCGACGAGGGGGGCGTGAGCCTGCGCATGCGCGCGGTTGCCGAAGGGGCGGGGATGGCGGGTGCGTCCGGGCCCTTGCCCCAACCCCTCTCCCGCGGGGAGATGGGCGTTGACGTGCCGCCGGAGGCCGGGGGCTTTCGGCTGGAGGTGGAGGTGGAGGATAGCGGTCGCGGCATCGGCGAGGCGGAGTTGGCGACCATCTTCGAGCCCTTCACCCAGGCCGCGAGCAGCGCCGGGGTGGCCGAGGGGACGGGGCTCGGGCTGGCGATCAGCAAGCGCTTCGTGGAGTTGATGGGCGGGCGGATCGAGGCCGACAGCCGCCCCGGCGGCGGCTCGCTGTTTCGTTTCGCGGTACCGGTCGCGCCGGGCGAGGCGGAGGCGCTGGCGCCACGGGCGCGGGCGCGGGGCTTGCCGCGACTGGCGGAGGGGACCCGGCCGCCGCGGGTGCTGGTGGTCGACGACGCCGAGGCCAACCGCCTGCTGTTGAGTCGCCTGCTTGAGCAGGCGGGGCTGAAGGTGGTCCTGGCCGAGGATGGCGAACAGGCGCTGGCGCGGTTTCAGGAGCAGGCGGCGGATTTCGTGTGGATGGACATCCGCATGCCCCGGCTCGACGGCTATCAGGCCACCCGCCGTATTCGCCGGCTGCCCGGCGGCGACAAGATCCCCATCGTCGCCCTCACCGCCAGCACCTTCGGCGATGAGCGGGAGAAGGTGGTGGAGGCGGGCTGCGACGCCTTCGTGCGCAAGCCGTGGCGGGAGGATGAGATCTTCTCCACCATGCGCGAGCTGCTGGGGGTGGAGTTTCATTATCCGGACGCGGCGGCGCCCGAGACGCCGTCGGCGGATGGCGGCGAAGAGGGCCAGGCGGTGCTGCGCGCTGGTTTTCTGGAGTTGCCCGATGCCCAGCGGGAGTGGCTGGTGCGGAGTCTGGCGCTGGGCGATCTGGAGGCGCTGGAGGCGGTCCTCACCGCGCTGGCCGACGACCACCCGGCATGGGTAGAGCGGGTGCGGCCCTATCTGGACGGCTTCCGTCTCGACGAACTGCTGCGCCTGCTGGGCGCGGATCACGGCGATGGATAATCCCCAGGAAAATCTCGTTCGGGCGTCGATCCTGGTGGTCGATGACAACCCGGCCAACCTGCAACTGCTCGCCAGCATCCTGCGTCAGGCCGGTTACGCGGTACGGGTGGCGGCCAGCGGCGATCAGGCGCTGCGCTCCCTCGCCATCAAGCCAGCGGACCTGCTGCTGCTGGATATCCGCATGCCGGGGCTTGGCGGCATCGACACCTGCAAGGCGCTCAAGGCCCGGCCCGAGGGTGCCGACATGCCGGTGATCTTCATCAGCGCCCTCAGCGCCACCGAAGACAAACTGGCCGCCTTCTCCGCCGGCGGCGTGGATTACATCACCAAGCCCTTTTCCACCCAGGAGGTGTTGACCCGGGTGGGCAACCACCTGGATCTGCTCGGGTTGCGGCGGGATCTGGAGCGCCAGGTGGCGCTGCGCACCCGCGAGCTGAGCGAGCTCAAGGCCCGCTATCAGGACCTCTACGACGCCGCCCCCTGCGGCTACCATTCGGTCGACGCCAAGGGGCTGATCGTGGAGGTCAACCAGACCGAGCTGGAGATGCTGGGCTATCGCCGCGACGAGGTGGTGGGGCGGATGAACGTCCGCGAGCTCTTCAGCGACGCGGGACGCAGGCTCTTCGCGGTGCGCTTTCCCCGCTTTCTGCGGGAGGGCGTGCTGGAGGACCTGGAGATCGAGATGCGGCGCAAGGACGGTTCCCGCTTCTGGGCCAACATCAACGCCACCGCCATGCGCGACGCCGAGGGCAACATTCTCTACAGCCGCTCCACCTTCACCGACATCACCGAACGCAAGCAGGCGGAGGAGAAGCTGCGCCGCGCCGCCAGCGTCTTTACCCACGCCCGCGAGGGGATCATGATCACCGATCCCAAAGGAAAGATCACCGAGGTCAACGACGCCTTCTGCCGCATCTCCGGCTACGCCCGTCAGGAGATCCTGGGCGAGCATCCGCGCATCCTCAAGTCGGATCGCCACCCCCTGGAGTTCTATCGCGACCTGTGGCATTCGCTTCTCCAGGACGGACACTGGCAGGGGGAGATCTGGAACCGCGGTCGCTACGGCGATTATTACGTCGCCCAGGTAACCATCAGCGCGATTCCCGACGAAAAGGGGGAGACCGGCAGCTATATCGCCCTCTACACCGACATTACCACCGAAAAGGAGCAGCAGCGCCAGCTTCAGCACATCGCCCATTTCGACGCCCTGACCAATCTGCCCAATCGCATCCTCCTCGCCGACCGGCTTGCCCAGGCCATGGTGCAAAACCAGCGCCGCAAGCAGTGGCTGGCGGTGGCCTATCTCGATCTGGACGGCTTCAAGGTGATCAATGACCGCCATGGCCACGATGTCGGCGACGAGCTGTTGGTGATCATCGCCCATCGCCTGCGGCGGGTAGTGCGCGGCGGCGATACCATCGCCCGCATCGGCGGCGACGAGTTCGTGGCGGTGCTGGGCGACCTGCCGGCGCGGGAGGCGAGCGACGAGTGGGTCGGTCGCCTGCTGGAGGCGGCCTCCGAGCCGGCGCCGGTGGATGGCCTGACCCTTCAGCTCTCGGCCAGCGTCGGCGTCACCTTCTATCCCCAGGCCGAGGAGGTGGACGGCGATCAGCTGATTCGTCAGGCGGATCAGGCGATGTATCAGGCCAAGCTGGCGGGCAAGAACCGGCACAGCACCTTCGATGCCGAGCAGGACCGGGATACCCGGGGCATCTACGAGAGCCTGCAACGCATCGAGCAGGCGCTGGCCGGTGACGAGTTCATACTCTACTACCAGCCCAAGGTCAACATGCGCAGCGGCAAGGTCATCGGCGTCGAGGCGCTGATCCGCTGGCAGCACCCCGAGCAGGGGCTACTGCCGCCGGCGGCCTTTCTGCCGGTGGTGGAGCGCCATCCCCTCGCCATCGATATCGGCCAATGGGTGATCGACACCGCCATGAGCCAGATCGAGGCCTGGCGCGCCGCCGGTCGACCGCTGCCGATCAGCGTCAACGTCGGCGCCCGTCAGTTGCAGGATGAACACTTCGTCGACCACCTCAGGCAGGCGCTGGCGCGTCACCCCGAGCTGCGACCGGGGGACCTGGAGCTGGAGGTGCTGGAGACCAGCGCGCTGGAGAACATCGGCCATGTCGCGCAGATGATTCGGGACTGCCGGGAATTGGGCATCGATTTCGCCCTCGACGACTTTGGCACCGGCTACTCCTCCCTCACCTATCTCAAGCGGCTGCCGGTCAGCCAGCTCAAGATCGACCAGTCCTTCGTCCGCGACATGCTCGACGACCCCGAAGACCTGGCCATTCTCGATGGTGTGATGGGGCTCGCCAGCGCCTTCCGCCAGCAATATATCGCCGAAGGGGTGGAAACCATCGAACACGGCTGCATGCTGTTGATGCTCGGCTATCAGCTGGGGCAGGGCTATGGCATCGCCAGGCCGATGCCGGCGCGGGCGCTGGAGGAGTGGCTGATCCAGTGGCGACCGCCGGAGTCGTGGATCCATTGTCGACGCCTGAGCCGCGACGATCTGCCCCTGCTCTACGCCGCGGTGGAGCACAACGCCTGGATCCGGCGTATCACCGAATACGCCGGCGGCGCCCGCGCCGCCTTGCCGCCGCTGGAGATTACCCAGTGCCGCTTCGGCCAATGGTTGACCGGGGCGGGCAAGGAGCGATATGGCGAACACGCCATCTTTCCCGAGGTCGTCCGCCTCCACGATCAGATCCATGGCGCCGCCAAGCGGTTGCTGGGGATCGCCGCGGAGGGCGTCGGGCGCGGCGCGGCGGAGGATATCGGCGAGCTCTACCAGCTCAAGGAGCGCCTGCTGGAACTGCTGCGGGGGTTGGCGTGATGTCGCCAGGGCAAATCCCCCCAAGCCCCCCGCTATACCTTGCCGCCGCGTTTGCGTTATGATGAGCCCATCGAGTACTCAGGGACGATACCTCGAACCATGTCAAAAGCAAGCGAAGGCATCTTTATCTGCCATGTCGGCGGCGCACGTCAACGCGCCCTGGCCATCTATCAACACCTGGTGCAGCGCGGCTGCGACGCCTTTGTCGGTTCGCCGCGGGAGGGGGGAGAGGCGCTGGCGCGGGCCAATATTCGCGCACGCTCCCATTTCCTGCTGCTGCTGACACCCTCGTTCGGTCATGGCGACAGGCGCGCCCTCGCCGAGGTGAAGCTGGCGCTGGAAACCGAACGCAATATCGTGCCGCTGGTCTTCAACGGCTTCCCCCTGGACTCCCCCGCCACCGCCCCCTATCCCGGGCTGATCCGACGGCTGCGGCGGTTGCAGCCGCTGACCGTCTCCAGCGAATATTTCCTCCCCGCCATGGATCGTCTGCAGTTGCGGCTGATGGGCGATTCCCGGTCGGTACCCTGCGCGACCATGGCGGAGGCGGATCGGCGGGCAACCAGGGGGCGTCAGCGAGAGCTGGATCAAGTGCCGCGCATCGCCGCGGATCAGCGTCTCGCCGAGGAGTGGTACGAGCTGGGCTGCCTGCCGGGCAAGGATCGGGAGGGGCGGCGCTACTGTCTCACCCGCGTCCTGGAGCATGATCCGGAGCGCGCCGAGGCATGGTGTCGGCGCGGGGTGCTGTGGCTGGCGAGCGGCTTTCCCGAGCGCGCCATAGGCGATCTGGAGCAGGCCATCCGGCGCGCGCCGCGGCATGCCGAGGCGGTCCACTTTCGCGGCCTCGCCCATCGCACCCTGGGTCGCGACGAGGCGGCGCTGGCCGATTTTGGCCTCGCCCTGGAGCTTGAGCCGGGATTGGTAAAGTCCTACTACAACAGGGCCAATCTCTATATGGAGCAGGGCGAGACGCGGCTGGCGATCGCCGATTACAACCGCGTCATCGAACTGCGGCCCGGCTATGCCCGCGCCTACAACAATCGCGCCATCGCCTACCGTGCCCTGGAGCGTCCCGATCTGGCGATGGCGGACTACGACCGCGCCGTCGAGCTGGAGCCGGAAAACCCCGCCCGCTACCGCAATCGCGCCAACCTTCACCTGGCCACCGGCAATAGCGCCGGCGCCTTGCGGGACTACACCCGCTGCCTGGCGCTGGTGGGCGGGCAGGGCGCCAAGGAGCAGGCGCAGGTGAGCGGCATCGTCGAGCGTTTGCGCTCGCGTCCGTCGGAATATCCGCCAGGACCGAGGCGGAGCCGGCTGCTGCCCTGTCCCTGCGGATCGGGATTGCGATACAAGGCTTGCTGCGGCAAGGTCGAAGCCGGTGGCGCGTGATCTGGCTGTCGTCGATTGTCCGGTGGAAGCGGGGTTTTGCGCCATCCGCGACGTCATCCGGGGTCGCCCGCGGGACCTCCAACGGCGTCGACGCCTCACCCCTGTTCGAGCCGATGATCCTGTAAACCGCAGATGAACGCGGATTTATGAATGAAAAACAGCCAGTCACCTAATTTCATTGATTCACCTGTTGGGTGAAATCAGTCATCGAGTCAACAACCAACTGAAAAATCGGCATCCTTCATACTCTTGTTGACACTCCGTGGTCCTGGGAGCGAGGGCTTCCAGCCCTCACGAGGGCAGGATGCCCTCGCTCCCAAAGGAAAGTGTAAACTGCAATGGAAGGGATATGAAGGATGCCGAAAAATCTGTGTTAATCGGCGTTAATCCGCGGTTCAAATGACGAATTCAGGGTCAGGGGCTTTGGCGTCGGCTTAGCTGGTAGAGTTTGTTGTCGGTAAAGAACGCCGGGTCCGCGCGGTCGCCGGAGGCGGTGTGGGTTCGCTGCGAGCAGGTGAGGGTGATCTCGAAGTGCTCGGCGTACAATGCGGCGATTTCATGGTCGATTCGAATTGGCGGTTGTCCGCTGGCTTTGGCCACGTCTTCCACGGAGAGCAGGAAAAGCCCCGCCTTTTTCTCTATCAACGCCCGTAGCTGAGTGACATAGCGTCGGCGGAGTTTTTCGGGGAGCGCGGTCAGCGCCGCTCGGTCGAAGACGCTGTCGATGCGCCCCAGCCGACCCTTCTTCAACGAGAAGAAATCGCCGCACCAGATGGAGATCGCGCCGGAACGCCAGCAGGTGAAGTGGCCGTTGCGGCGCTTGGTCGCCTTCAGGTCGTTCTCGGCGAAAAACGCCTTCACCGCGATGGGGCTCAGCTCGACGCCCACCACCTGGTGGCCCTGCTGTGCCAACCACAGCATATCCAGGCTCTTGCCGCATAGCGGCACCAGTACGCGGCTGCCTCTCGCGAGTTTCTGGCTGTGCCAATAGCGGGTCAGCAGGGGGTTGACCGCGATCTGATGAAAATCCTCGGTGCGGTCATCCCGCCACATCCGCAACCACAGGGGGTTATCCCGCGGTTGATTGATGTCGGGCGATGGTTGACGCGAGGGTGATGGACCGGGAGCGGATTTCATGGGGCGTCTTTGCTCGCAGGGAGAGGGAGGGGTACGGCTCGGGTCTCGATTCGCCGCGGTCGAATGGGGGATGCCTTTAACCTATACGCTGAAATGTGTTGGTTGTACAGCAATATCCGACGACCATTCACCTATGCAGCATCTTCGCCGCGATCTGCATGGAGAGGTCGAGCAGGCGGTTGATGTCGGATGGCTTGGTCTCGTAGCCACCCTTGTTGCTGGCGGTCTGACGCACCACCAGGTAGTTGATGTCGCCGTCGCTGCCGGTTTCGATGGTGTTGCTGGCGTCGGCACGGGTGTCGCTGTAGTGGGCCATGGGCGCGAAGCGGTCCTTGGCCAGCAGCACGCAATAGAGATAAGGCACCTCGCCGTTGGGGCCTCTATTGAAGGTCATTTGCACCTGAATGCCGAGGAATTCTTCTGGCGCATCTTCGAAGCGGATGAAGAGTTTCAGGTCGGTGGGGGTAGGGTGGGCCTCGCCCATGTAGTCCATCAGCAGCATCGGCGCGACCATCGGTCTGGTGAACTGCCAGTTGTCCTGCACCTGGTCGCGCACCTTCTCCATGGTGTCGAGCTTCTTCTTCACCAGATCCGGCTCCCAGGCGCTGGCCAGGGTGGAGAAGAAGAGCGCCAGCACCAGGGTAACCTCCATGCTGATAATGCCCCAGAGGTTGGGTTCCCACAGCTCCATGGGAATGACCAAGACATTGAAGATCATCAGCGCGACGATGGCCAGGATCAGGGTGAGCATGCCCCAGCCCGATGCGCCGTTGAGGGGGTTGTTCGGTAACGCGCGGGTCTGATCCAGCTTGCGCCGGATCTTGCGCAACTCCTTGGGCGCGGCCATGATCCAGCTCGGTCCCTCCTTGCTGTCGTTGCTGATCTTGACGTTGCTCGTGCTCCGCGCGATCACCAGCGCCAGCCCGGCGATCCAGATCGGCACGCCGATCCAGGCGCTGACCCGCAAGGTGAGTGACGCGCCGATGAGCAGGGTGAGCATCGCCAGCAGATAGCGCAGCTTGATGGAGAGCCTGGGCAGCAGATAGAACTGCAAGCGTCCGCGGCGGGTTTCGAAGTCAAGGGAGATGGCGTGCATTATTCAAATCCTCGGCTGGGGATATTCACCACAGAGAACACAGAGGGCACAGAGAGTGAGAATGTATCTATGCCGCATACGGAAGTACGGTATCCGGTGGCATCGCCTTCGCCCCATGGGGTTTCGACTGTGGTGGCGCGATACATGTCGGCGGCTCGATCTCTGATATTTTCTCGATTCTACTCAATAACACTCTGTGAACTCTGTGTTCTCTGTGGTGAGAATTCTTGCGGCGAGTCCGCAAGCTCATCAAACCCCACCGCGTTCCAGTACAAAGGACAACCGCAGGCGCAGGCGGTGAAGTCGGGGCAGCTCTGGCAGCTTGCCGGGGCGTACTGCTTGTTGCGGTAGAAGCTGGCCTCCTTCGATTGCCAGATCTCGCCGAAGTCCTGTTCCAGCAGATTCCCTACTGGCTCATCAAAGCTGGAGCAGGGCAATACGCCGCCGGTGGGGGAGAGGCTGATCAGCCCGTCGCAGGCGGCGCAGGATTTGTTGCCCAGGCCCGAGGCGAGGGGGTTGTAGAGGCACATGGGGGTCGGCGAGTACCACATGAACTCCAGCCCGATGCGCCGCGCGGTGCGCCGCGCTTGCTCGACGATGGGACCGATCGCCGTATAGCTGAGCCAGATCTCGCGGTGCTCGCCGCCAGTGCCGGTGGGGATCAGCTGATTCATGGAACAGCGCTCCAGCCCCAGCCCGCGAATGAATTCGAGATGCCGATCCAGGTGCGGCGTGTTCAGGGTGGTGAGGGTGGTGTGGGTATGCACATGGATGCCGGTCCCCCGCAACGCTTCCAGCCCCTTGAGGGTCTTGTCGAAAGAACCAGGGCGGCGGGTCATGGCGTCGTGGATCTCCGCATCCGGCCCCTCCAGCGAAACCTGGGCGCTGGCTAGCCCCGCGTCCACCAGCCGTTGCGCCCGCTCCGGGGTCAGGGTCGCGCCGTTGGTGATCAGATTGACCCGCATCCCCTGGCCGACGGCGTATTCGATCAGCTCCGGCAGATCATGGCGCAGGGTCGGCTCGCCGCCGGTGAAGCTGATGCTCGGCACCTGGGCCTGATGACGGATGCGCTCGATCAGGGTCTTGAGTTGCTCCGTCTCCAACTCATCGCCATCGGGCTGGGAGACGCAGGAACAGCCGGCGTAGCAGAAGACGCAATCGAGGTTGCAGCGATAGGTGAGGGCGATCTCCGAGAGCACCGGCAGGGTGTTGTGGGGCAGGCTGAACGGCTTTACCTCCACCCCGCCGCGGTGCTGGGTCTCGTTGAAACAGCCTTGGATGAGCGCGCGCAGATCAAGAAAGAACTCCCCCACCTGCTGGCTCTTCTCCTCATCCCGTTCGATGCCCGGCAGCAACTGGTAGATGCCTTTGCCGTCCAGCAGCTTCCCCAACAGCTCCAGCGCGCTCGGGTTGAGTTTGAAGGACTTGTTCGGTACCAGAATCAGCAGGCCGTCTTGCTGGCGTACGAAGATGCGGGGGCGTATCTGGTTGATGAAATCGTCGATCCAGTTGAGGTTCATGATGTTTTCGGAGATTGAAATGGACAGGATTAACAGGATTTCTCAGGATTTACAGAATGGTCGAGTGGCGCCTGCTGCAAGTCAGGCGTGGAAAGGGCAGTGCTCTTGGAGAGGCTTCGTTATCGGTTCGAGCAAACACAAGCCTAATCCTGTTCATCCTGAATAATCCTGTTAATCCTGTCTATTAAATCAAAATCAATGCGCGCCTCCGGAGACACAGGCCGAGTGGCATGCACTGTGGCACGCGGAGTGGCAGGCGCTGTGACACGCCGAGTGGCAGGCGCTATGGCATGCGCTGTGGCAGGCTTCGACATTGATGCCGTCCACGTCGAGGTTGGCGAAGCAGCCGCTGTAGCAGACCTCGGACTCCATGAATTTGTAGTAGTCGCCGCTGAGGATCTCCATTGAATCCGCCCCTTCGATGCCCTGTTCCAGCTCGGTGTAGGGGCTTTCGTCGCGGGTGCCCAGGTAGTAATGGCGGTTGTAGTGGTTGTAATAGTGGCGGTCGCGCAGCCAGCTCTCCTTCTTGTCGCTCTGGCGCAGTTCGTCGTCACTGAGGATGGGGCGGTCCTTGGCGCGTTCGAACTTGTCCTTGTAGAGGGCCTTGGTCAGCTCCAGGTCGGCGTCCCAGGTCTTCTTCTGGATGTTGTCCGCCGCCTCGGCGATCAGCTCGTCGACGCGCCGGGGGTGGAGGTGGCCCTGGCGGGTGATGGACTCCAGCAGGATCTGTTCATAGTAGTTGCCGGTTCCCTCCACCAGCTTTTTCAGCTTGAGGGGATTACGGCTCTTGATCTGCAACAGCCCGCGACGCTCCATGTCGGTGATCATGGCGGTGAGCACCACCGATACCGGCAGCTCGATGAACAGCCCCGCCTCCACCGGCTCCAGCTCCGCCACCTTGCCCTTCTTGCGATAGCTGCCCATCTCGATCTTGGGCGGTTGCCAGCCCGGGTCCTGCCAGGCGATGGATTCCACCATGCGCGAGCGGCGCACGAACATGCGGTACTTGGCGTTCCACAGCAGAAACACGGCCGCGAGGATGCCGGCGATGATCAGCTCGGGATAGCGCTTGAGCAGGTTGCCGATGGAGAAGGCGTCCGGGCGCACCGGCGCGCTCACCAGCGGCTGGCTGGTGGTCGTCGCCTGTAACGGAAAGCTCTTCGCCGAGACATATTGCTGGATGCGCATCTGCTCGCGCGTGCCGAGATACTCCTTGTGCAAAAGAACGGTAAACCAGTGGCGGCCCTGGTCCGGCTGGCCGTAATAGTCGATCAGGTAGTTCTGGTTCATGAAGGGTTCGGTGCGAAACACGATCTCCTCCAGGAAGGCGTCATCCACCGCCTCGCCCGGGGTTTCGATGGGATAGTGGACCTTCACCGTCTGATGCTCCAGCGGCTCGTCCCACTGCACCGGCGCCCAGTGAAAGACCACCAGATCCCCCAACTCGGGGGCCTGGGTATGGGCGAGATTGCCCGCGCCGGCCAGGTCGACGCCGTAGCGCAGGGTGAAGATGAGATCGCCGGGACCATGGCCGCGACCGTTCGCCAGCAGCACATCCCACTTGCCGCCGCCCATCTTCACCAGCTCCAGCGGGATGCGCTCGCCGCTGCCGTCCTGGGGCTCGGCGAAGCAGTTGACGCCGTCGAACACCGGCTGGCCCGCGGTACCCTCGAAGTAGAAACCGTGCATCTCGCCGGAGAGCACGGAATAGCGAATACGGTAGAGCACATCCGCCTTGCCGTCCGGGCGCAGCGAGACATCGCTCTCCACCCACTCCAGGTCCACCTCCAGGGCGTGCACTGGGGCGGCGAGCGTGATCAGT
>JAABSM010000051.1 GCA_011390365.1 Gammaproteobacteria bacterium | reverse complement strand
AAAAAGCAGCAGCAGAAGGAGGTGGACAAACGTGGACGCGGCGAACGGCGTCGTCCCCCCAAGGAGGGCAGGGGGCTGATCACCATCCGCATGGAGAACATCTTCACCTGGGGCGAATTTGTCGACGCCGATCGCAGCGCCGATGAAAACGACGACCTCGACCAGGCCGCCCAGGCGGCGAAGGACGCCGAACGCTTCAGCGTCACCCGCGACAACGGCTCGGTGGGCACCCGCCTGCGTTTTGACCTGGATCTCCCCTCCGCCGAGTGCGACGAACAGATCCTGGAAGAGGGTTTGATGCTCCCGGAATGGGACTGGAAACGCAATCAGTTGCTGGAAAACCACTGCCGCATCGTCGCCCTGGCCGATGAGAAGGCCGAGCCCCGGGAACTGCCGCGACACCTGCGCCGCACCGCGCGACGCCTGCGCGACCAGTTCCAGCAACTCGCCCCGGCCCGCAGCTGGGTGCGCGGATGCAGCGACGGCAGCGAGATCGACATCGACGGCTACCTCCATTTCGCCGCCCAGCGCGCCGCCGGCGCCGCGGTCAACGGCGACGGCCTCTATCGTGACATCCGCCCGGGTGCCCGCGACCTTGCCTGCCTGCTGCTTGCTGACCTTTCTCTCTCCACCGACAGCTGGGTCGATAACCACCACCGGGTCATCGACGTCATCCGCGACAGCCTCTACCTCTTCTCCGAAAGCCTCACCGCCACCGGCGACCGCTTCGGCCTCTACGGCTTCTCCTCCCGCAAGCGCGACCCGATCCGCATGCACCGCATCAAATCCTTCGATCAGCGCTACAACGGCGCGGTGCGCGGCCGCATCGACGCCATCAAACCCGGCTACTACACCCGCATGGGCGCGGCGATCCGCTACAGCCAGAAGATCCTCGAACAACAACCCGCCGATCGAAGGTTGCTGCTGATCATCAGCGACGGCAAACCCAACGACCTGGACAAGTACGAAGGGCGCTACGGCATCGAAGACACCCGCCACGCCATCCGCCAGGCCCGCCGCGCCGGCCTGAAACCCTTCTGCGTCACCATCGACGAAAAGGGCAACGACTACCTCCCGCACCTCTTCGGCAGCGGCGGCTACGTCGTCATCCGCGACCCCCACGAACTGCCCCGCAAACTGCCGCTGCTCTATGCGCGTCTGACGGCTTGAGTTTTTCGACAGGATTTACAGGATTAACAGGATGAGATCGGGGGAGAGGGAAGGCTGGTCAGCAAGCCAATGCCGTTCGATAGCACCAAAACCAAATCAAGACCACCGAAACATCCCCCCCTTCCGCAAAGGGGGCAGGGGGGATTTTCCAAACCAAAAGCTTACCACAATGCCAGATTCCCCCACCCAATCCGCAACACAACCACCCGCCGGGAGTGTCGACCTCCAGGTCGACTCCAGCGCCGCCAGGCGCTTGAAAAGCCTCCCGAAGCCAGAAAAGAACCACCAACCCAACGGTGCCCCGAGCTAAGCTCGGCCACCCCCGTCAAAGGCAAGCCCAACCCAACACCGGAGAACTGCATGCTCCCCCTAACCCCGATCAATCACATCCTCCAACGCCTCCCCGACACCCTTCACCAACGCCTCTTCGCCGCCCTCTTTAACCACCTCATGCGCGGCCAGGGCCTCGCCGACCGGATGACGGACATCGAAGGCAAACGCATCGCCTTCGCCATCCTCGACGCCCAAAGCGAACTCTGTTTCGAGATAATCGCCGGCAAGGTCCACACCGTCATCAACGGCAATAACTGGAACGCCCGCATCGCCGGCAACCTCGAAGACCTGTGGAAGCTCGCCATCCGCGCCGAAGACCCCGACACTCTGTTTTTCCAGCGTCGCCTGATCATGGAGGGGGAGACCGAAACCGGGCTCTATATCAAGAACATGCTCGACGGGCTGGAATTTGACTGGCGGGGGCATTTGGTGGAGGTGATTGGAAGGCGTATGGCGAAGCCTTTGATTCGTGTGCTTGAAGGGGTGGCGGGCCGGTGTCCTAGGTTCGATGGCACGAAAAGTCAACTGCCCTTTTAAATGATGGAGAGGGAATCTAACCTCCGTCGCCGGTGCGTCAGGCGCGCAACCCGCCAGGCGGGGACAAACGCACCCTGTGTCGCTTCAAGCTACGACAAATTTTCGTCGTTCAGCGTACGAAGCCGTTCAAGCAATTCGGGAACATCCTCTTGGATGATGCTCCAGACCGTATCATCGTCGATGCCCAGATAGCCGTGAATCAGACGGTTGCGGGTTGCTATGATCATTCGCCACGGGACTTCTGGATGAGCGGAACGAACCTCTTCCGGGATATGCGTGGCGGCCTCCCCAATCAATTCCAGATTGCGCAAGGTCGCGTCGTAAGTGAGCCCACTCTCAAGGAAACGGGACTGATCAACGCCCTCGGTATACTCCAGTACCTTCCGGGAGAACGATATCATGTCGGCAATGTAAAAACGCCACTCGCGTTTTATTTTTTCAGACATTGATCCGCTCCTTTTCGATATAGGGCCGCAATTCACTTCTCAACGCCTTTTCCGTTACCAGATCCACCGGGCGGCCGAACAAGTCCTCCAGATAGAACTGGACGCCAAAGTAACGTTTCGAGGTGGCGGGGCCATCGAAGCTGACCAATATATCGATATCACTATCATCGCCAGCGGTATTGCGCGCAATCGAACCAAACAACGCCAACTGCGTCACCGCAAAACGAGCCTGTAGCTCCGGTTTGCTGCGCTTTAATAGTTCGAGGGCACATTGCCGGTCCATGTTCAAGCTCCTGGAGTTCGCCCCATCTTTTTTAGTCGCGTACACGTCGTGCGCCGTCATCCCAGCGGAGTCGGTTTGCTGTGCGCCTAACGGGCATGAAGGAGGTTCCAACACCCCAGAAAATGAATCGAGCTCAGGACTGCCAGTCTGAAAGACTGGCAGTCCTCCTGCTGATTCACGGTAAGGAGGGGCAGTCCTTGAAGGACTGCCCCCTCTGGGGAGCCGGTCATTCCAGCCGAGCCGATTTTCCGGCGTCGGCGTAACCGCCGCACTCGCTTTGGCGCGTTACGGCGCGCCCAACGATGGGTGCCAAACCAAAACCGCAAACCCTGCGCGCCTAACGCACCCTACGCAGCTGTCCTTGAACACCACGGTGTCACTTGCCCTGTTTCGCTTTTTCCAACAGCTCCAATCCTCGATCTACCCTACCTTGGCCCCTTTCAGCGCGGGCGAGACACCGCGTTTCCGCATCATATTCAGCGAACATTAAAGTGGCCATTTCGTCAAACAATCTGCTAACAGTGGTTTGCCTTTGCTTCGCAAGGCGCTTCAGGCGTTGGCGCAAATACGGTGCCAGGTCTTTCATTTTGCGCACTCTCTTGTTCGGTACGAGAAGCGTTAACCTCGTACCGAGGCGCTCAGCCTGGAACATAAGCGGTTCCGGCATCGGACGGCAGAGTCGCCAAGAGCGGGTGCCGGGGTAGAGTCCCGCTGCCAGCGCAACCCCGCAACTACCGGTATTTTCTGAAACTCTGTATTCGGTACATCCATTCCATCGTCGACACCTTCGCCTACTGCCTGCACCCCAACGGCGTCCACCGAGTGGTACGCATGAAACCAGCGTCAGCGAATTCGAACGCTATCACCAGCAGTTCGATGAATGCTTGCTGAGCCATCTGACGGCGGAGTCGGCAAGGAGTGGCAGTCCTTCAAGGACTGCCATTCCTGGAGAGCCATACAAGCGCTACTGGCGTCTTCCCTGCCTAAGACACCGTCACACACTCTCCCGCCCCCCTCGCGCGGCCCCGTGCCTGAGCAGGCTTTCCGCCGGTATGCCAAAGGCCTCATGCAAGCCTTCAATCATTCTCAAGGTCAAGGGTCTCTTGCGAGCCAGGATCTCGTAAACACGATTTTTGCGACCAATCGCCGGGACCAGGTCATCCACGGTTAGCCCCTGCTGCTCCATGCGAAACTTGATCGCCTCCACCGGATCGGGAAAATCCACTGGGTAATGACGCCGCTCGTAGGCCTCTATCAGCGTCACCAATACATCCAGTCGGTCCCCTTGCGGGCTGCCGGCCTCCGCCGACATCAAGCCCTCGATCTCCCTCAGGGTCGCCTGATAGTCGGATTCCGTCTTGATCGGAAGAATTTCCATCATACACCTCAAATATTCTGGGCATCGATTGCGTCATACTGCTTGTGGGTCCCGATAAACCGGATATACACCACACGGCACCCATAGTTGATCCAGACTACCAGCCGATACTTGTTCCCGGCAATGTTGAACACCACCTGGCCATCCCTGAGGATGCTGGCACTAGAAAACTGCCCCTTGATTTCATTCGGCGTCTCCCAATCCGCCCTCAGCACCTCCCGGTACCAAGCCATCACCGGTTCAATCGAGTCGGCGTACGCAGGAGAGCTTGTCCAGAACGCTCTCAGGGTGGAGAGGGCGATAATGCGCATGAGGGAAGTGTAGTCCCGTTATGGGACTGACGCAATGTCAACGACGACATCGCCAAAGCTTGGCAGTATGTGGTGCGCATGAAGTTGGCGTCAGCGAATTCGAACGCTATCACCAACAGTTTGATCAATCCTTGCAGAGCCAGCTGACGGTGAAGTTGGCAAGGAGTGGCAGTCCTTGAGGGACTGCCACTCTTGGGGATACCCAGTCATTCCAGCGGAGCCGAGTCTCCGGCGTCGGCGCAACCGCTGCACTCGCTTTGATACATGGCCTTGGAGGATTGCGGAAGCGGCTTCCTTATCTCCTCAGGAGGCCTTTGCCGTTTTGAAGGCGCTGTCCCACACGGTGTGGCAAATGGCGCAATTTTCGCCTTCTTGGCACAAATTCAGCACTTTTGCACGCAAATGAGAAGATCTTGGCGAGGTGGGTCGGCTAGTATTCCGCAGGTTTAATTTTTTCATTTACTTCCGTTTTGGAGTCGATATGCACTACCTTCGCTCTATCCGCCGAACCCATCTCGCCAATCTGATCCTCGCCCTCTCCTGCGGTAGCGCGATCGCCGCGGATTCGCTAGTCCCTACCATTCAGGTCACCGCCGAGCCGTTGCCCGAGATGGGCGAGCGTCAGGTCGCCGAGTCGGAGATCGAACGATTCCAGGCGGCCAGCAGCGACAGCGCCAGTCTGTTGCGCGGCATCCCCGGGGTGACCCTGCAAACCGGCGGCGGGGTGTCGGCGTTGCCGGGCATTCGCGGGCTGGCGGACGATCGGCTGCGCATCAAGGTGGATGGCATGGACCTGATCTCCGCCTGCGGCAACCACATGAATCCGCCCCTTTCCTATATCGACCCCAGCAATGTGGAGACGATCCAGGTATTCGCCGGCATAGCTCCGGTGAGTCTCGGTGGCGACAGCATAGGCGGAACCATCACCGTCGAATCGCCGGCCCCGAAGTTCGCCAAGGCGGGGGAGACCCTCCACGAAGGGGAGCTGGGGCTGTTTTATCGCAGCAACGGCAACGAGCGGGGCGGTAATCTGGAGCTGACCCTGGCCAACGGGACCGCCAGCCTCAGCTATCGCGGCGCGACGGTGAGCGCCGACAACTATCACGCCGGCGAGGACTTCAAGCCCGTCGGTCCCGCGGCGGCGGGTCGCGGTTGGCTGGATGGGGACGAGGTGGGCTCGTCGATGTACGAGTCCAACAATCACGCCCTCTCCCTGGCCCTGCGCAACGAAAATCACCTGCTCGAACTCAAGGCCGGAGTACAGGACATCCCCTATCAGGGCTGGGTCAACCAGCGCATGGACATGACCGGCAACGACAGCACCCAGCTGAATTTGAGCTATCAGGGCAACTTCGGCTGGGGCGACCTGAGCGCCCGCGCCTACAGCGAGCGCACCCGCCACGCCATGCAATTTTATGACGACAAGCTTTTCTGGTACGGCCCCAACATGAGCGCGCCGGCCACCGACGGCATTCCCCATGACCCGGTTGCCGGCATGAACGGCTACGCCGCCGGTATGCCGATGGATACCGAGGGCGACAATCGCGGTTTCACTCTGCGGGGGGATCTGGCCCTCGATGCCCGAAACCTTCTGAGAGTAGGCGGCGAGATGCAGCGCTATCGCCTGGATGACTGGTGGGAGCCCTCTGGCAAGGGGATGTGGCCCAACACCTTCTGGAACATTCGCGACGGCCAGCGGGATCGCCTCGCCCTGTTCGGCGAGTGGGAGGCGGAGTGGAGCCCGCGCTGGCAGACCCAGCTAGGCCTGCGCCACGAGACGGTGGAGATGGATGCTGGCGAGGTGCAGGGCTACAACACCATGTCCGCGGAGTATGCCGCCGAGTCCGCCGCCTTTAACGCCGCCGATCGAGGGCGTACCGACCACAACCTGGACGTTACCGCCCTGGCCCGCTTTACCCCCAGCGAGGACTACAGCATCGAGTTCGGTCTGGCGCGCAAGAACCGCTCCCCCAATCTCTACGAGCGCTACACCTGGTCCACCGGCGGCATGGCGATGCGCATGATCAACCTGGCGGGCGATGGCAATGGTTACGTGGGCAATCTGGATCTCGAACCCGAAACCGCCCATACCCTCAGCGCCGCCTTTGAATGGCGGGGCGGCGATCGCTGGCAGGTACGCCTGGCCCCATACTTCACCCAGGTGGATGACTATATCGACGCCCGTCGCTGCGAATCCGCCAACACCAACTGCGGCCCCATGAATCAAACCGCCCAGGATGCCTACGTCTACCTGCAATTCGTCAACCAGGACGCCCGCCTGTACGGATTCGATCTCTCCGCCAGCTACGCCCTGGCAAGCGACAGCGAATATGGCGACTTCACCCTTAGCGGCCTGATCAACCAGGTGCGCGGCGAGAACCGCACCACCGGCGATGATCTTTACAACATCATGCCCCTCAACGGCAAGATCGCCCTGGAGCATGAACTGGGCGGCTGGAGCAACACCCTGGAGCTGGAGTTGGTAGACGACAAGACCGACACGTCGGCGGTACGCAACGAGATGGAGACCGCCGGCTACGGGCTGGTTCACTGGCGGGGTAGCTATGAATGGGACCAGATACGCATCGACTTCGGCGTCGAAAACCTGCTCGATCGTTTCTACAACCATCCGCTGGGCGGGGCCTACATGGGGCAGGGCAAGACCATGTCCGGGACCGGCGTGGCTTGGGGCGTGCCCGTGCCGGGCAAGGGGCGGTCGATCTATGCGGCGGTTAACATGAACTTTTGATGGTAACGATTCAGTACATCCCGCGATAGCGGGATTGCGGCAGATGGTTACGCAACCCTTTGGGGGTTTCCAAGGGGGAGACGCTGACACTCTCTCCCTTGGTCGCCAGCAAAAATCGCATTTCCTCCGGCCGCTTCCAGCGCTGAATGGCGGCGGCGCTCTCGGCGGGGTCCTCGCTGGCCGTGCGGGCGCGCAGCAACTCCTCATAGCGGGCCACCTGGGCGCGGGCGTAATCCCACCGCGCCACGCCGTCCTCCACCTGGGCCTGGGCCGCCGTCACCTCCGACTCCGCCCGCCGCAACGCCGCCTGCTGGGCCTTCAACTTGGCATCCAGATCCACCGGGTCCATCTCCGCCAGCAACTGCCCCGCCGCCAGGCGCTGCATCAGCCGCTCGGCCACCCACACCATCACCGCCTGCCAAATCGCCGCCTTGTTGGGGAAGTGCCGGAACAACGCCCCCTGGGTTACTTCCATCTGCTCGGCGATGGCGGCGGTGGTGATGCGATCCGGGTTGGTCTCCGCGGCGAGTCCGATCACCGTCTCCACGGTTAGAGCGCGACGCTCATCGGCGCTGAGTGGCTTCGCGTTAGTTGCTTGCGGATTTACCGAACAGCAGCAACCCGACACCCGCCACCGCGGAAGCCGCGCCGAGGATCAGGAACCAGGTGGTGGAGTCCGTGAAGCGACCGGTAACCGCCTCCGTCATCTGATCCCCCAGGCTTTGGGATGACTGATAGGCAAAGAAAAGCAGGATCAATCCGACAACAAGCAACACAATGCCCAGAATTCGACTATTCATCATTTCCATCGCCCTTGGCGTCGCTCTTGAGATCCCCGTACTCGGCTTCGGTCTTGCCGGCATACTTCTCGGCCTTACCCTTGTATTCCGTGCCTTTGTCGCCGGTCACCTTGCCGGCAAGCTCCTTGAGTTTTCCCGTCGCCTCGTTCACACGGCCTTTGATCTGATTTTTGTTCATGAGCTGATCTCCAGATGATCGTTTCGTTCGGATTCTGCCTCTTACGCCAAACGCATGCAGATGCCGGGTAAGACCTCCACAATAGTCGAGGCGCCAGGTCGGGTCTGTACGGCGCCTAACATATGCGGGGTTATTTTTCGCAGCCGGGATGACCCGCCGGTTTCCCGCCAGGGGGCATGCGGGGTCTATTCAGGGGATCCAGGAGGGCGGGGGACTCAGGCGCATTTGTTTTTCCGGGCTTTATGTTCGATAGCGCACAGACCGATCAAGGAACAATGCACGAAACTCGACGATCATCCGTTCCCCCAGCGCCGCCGCAAGGAGAAATAACATGACCGACTACCGCCATCATGTATCCGGCTTTTTCGTCCACCGCGATGAAGCCGAAAGTACGCTCGCCATACTCCTCGATCGCGGCCTGCCGCGCGAAAGACTGCATATCTTCACGGGCGACTCCGCCTCATCTTCGCCCGCACAGGACGCGAAGAGCGAGGGGGCGTTGAAGGACATAGCGGTCGATGGCGCAATCGGAACCGCGGCGGGCGCCGGCATCGGCGCCTTGGGCAGCGTAGCCCTGGCCGCGACGAGCGTGACACTGTTCGTGGCCAGCCCGGTGGTCGCTCCTCTCATGCTGATGGGCTGGGGCGCCAGCGTGGGCGGATTGATCGGCGCCACGGCGGGCGCGGCGGAAGGCTCGGGAGAGAAGGAAGGCTGGCTCGCGGACCTGGTCGGCGATGCGATTGCCAACGGTCATGTCGTGCTGGTGGCGGAGACCCGGACGGAGCAAGAAACGGCGACCGCACGCGAAGTCGTTCAGGCCTCGGTCGGCGAGTGCAGGGACAGAGACGACAGGGCCGAGGCGATTTCAACCGAAGAAAGGTCCCAGCAATAAGTTGACTCCATGCCGCTGACGTATAGCGAGACCGCCTCGATCTCCAGATCGGTGAGGCGGGAGGCGACGGAGTGCATGATGGCGTTGTCGTTGGTGCGGGTGCGGTTGCCGAAGTTGTGTAGCTGGTCGGCGAGGTAGCGTTTGTGTTGCCCGCGAGGCGGGGTAGCTGGGTGGTTCCCTGGCCTTCGCTGCCGTGGCAGGACTCGCACGCCGGTACGTCGCTGAACTTGTTGCCTTTGTGATAGATGTAGGAGCCGACGGCGGCGAGTTCCTGGTCGCGGACGCGGTGAGATCTGGCCGGTTTGGCGGCGAAATATTGGCCCAGGGCGATCATCTCCCCTTCATTCAGATCTGCCGCCATTTCGTTCATGGTCCCCTTGCGGCGACCGCTCTTGAAGTCGGCGAGCTGTTTGGCGATGTACTCTTCGTGCTGCGCCGCCAGGCGCGGATAGATGGCGCTGGAGCCCTCGCCGTCTCGACCGTGGCAGTGGTGGCATTTGTTTTCCACGATCTCTTTCGCCCGTTCCAGGTCGGCGGCGAAAAGGGCGGGGGTGGTTAGCGTGAGGGATAGGGCGAGGTAAAGGGGGCGCATTTTTTGCTCTCCTGCTTATCTGATGATTTCCGGTGATTGTTGGCTGAATCTAACGCGGCTGTTTGCCACTATTCGGATAGCAGTTACCTTTCTGATTGCATAAATTTTTCGGTCAATTGGGGGGATGGGGGTAATTCGTTGGCTCCGTTCGGAAAATCCCCCCCAGTCCCCCAATGTCATCAACTTAAGGCACCATGGCATTCTCCGGGAAAGATGCGCCTCATTTCGTGGGTGCGCCGACCGTTTTTGGTTCCGCATAGGATGTGCCGTCGACCGAGCGATAAGGCTTTTTATTCGGCACATCCTACGCCGGCCCGGCGATTTTCGGGCTGCCCCGGAGTAAGGCGCATCAAGGACGGGAACCTGGGGTGGCGCTTAAGTTAATGACATTGCCAGCCCCCTTTGCGAAAGGGGGGTGGGTTTTGCGGCTATGTTTCGGTTTGGTGCGCATTGGGTCACTGGCGCGTCAAGCCGCGCGCTCCGCGATTCGGTGTTCTATTTACCGCCCACCCACTCCATCCCCGCCTTGCCGTGCCAGTAGCCGTTGCAGTAGTGGTTGAGGGGTAGGCGTTGTAACGCTTCGGCGGCATTCGGCTGGCCCTGGATGGCGGCGCGGAAGGCGTGGATGACGCGGCCGAAACCCATGCTTTGCGGCGAGAGGCGGAGGATGTCGACGCCGAGGCTCGCCATTTGCGGGATATCGCCAATCAGGTTGGTGAGGGCTGCGGATTGGGTCTGGATGCCGTTGAGGGCGAGGAAGGGCTGACCCTCCTGGGTTTGCACCGCCAATCCGTCGGGGTGGTCGAGACAGCGGTATTGGCAGTCGTCCTTGGGCAGTTGATAGTGACGGGCGGTGAAGCAGCGGGCGGAGAGGGCGAGGGGCTGGCGGCCGTAGGCGAAGATCTCGGTTTCGATGGCGTCGGCCAGGGGTAGCGCCTGTAGGGTGGATCCCGGCAGCTCCACCGGTAGCACCCAGCGCGTAGCCCCGTCCCGTTGCAGCACCGCAAGGGTATGGCGGTTGTAACAGTTGATCTGGGGGCCGATGACGAAGGGGATCCGGCGCTCGGCGCAGCGCTGTATCGCGCCGAGGTCGTTGGCCTCGATGAGCAGGCCGCCGTTGGCGATCTGGCGTTCCAACAGCGCCAGTTCCGACTCCGCCTCCATCAGCGCCAGGGTGGAGAGGACCGGCTGCTTGCCCGCTGCTATCAGGCGCTGGGCGATCTCCAGCCAGTCTTCCAGGCGCAGCTGGCGGCGTTTGCCGCATACCACCTCGCCCAGGTAGACGATATCCACCGGCAGTTCGGCGATGTTGGCGTAGAACTCTAGCACCGTGTCGCGGGGCCAGTAGTAGAGGAGGGGGCCGATGGAGAGTTTCATTTGGTTAACCGCAGATTGACGCCGATTGCCGCAGATGGATGGTGTGTGGATATGGGATAGAGGCCGATTGAAGCTCGGCGATCCATGAGGCGGAGGCTGCCGCGACTAGGGGGCAATATTCCAGTTTGCATTGCGCTGTTCAGAGCTGGCCGTTTCGCTGTTATATCGGGCAGTCCCCGCGATTCCTCCTTGCCCGATAAGCCCCGATTCGAATCTGTGTACATCTGCGTTAATCTGCGGTTAAAAAACATCAAATCTTAAGCCCTCATTGCCATTTTCGATCCAGCGCCCCCAGCGTATGGGTACTGCCTTCGGCGAGGTGGTCTAGTTCGCGCACCCAGGCGTTGCGGGGGGCGTAGCCTTGCGGGTCGGCGGCGCAGCGGTCGATCGCCAGGCGCATGATGCGGGTGACTTCGGCGATGTAGCTGGGGCCGCGCTGGCGGCCTTCGATCTTGATCGCCCTGACGCCGGCGGCTTGGAGCTGGCCGAGGATGTCCAGGGTGCTGAGGCTGGCGGGCTCTTCGATGGCGTAGCCGGTCTCGCCGGCGACGTGGAAGCGGCCCTTGCAGACGACCGGGTAGCCGACGTTTTCGCCTGGACCACAGCGGTCGATGAGGACGCCGCCGAGGCGCGAATCCCGGGTGTCGCCCTTCTCCTCCCAGCGCACCGCGTGGGCGGGCGAGCAGGCGCCCCTGGTGTTGGGGGATTCGCCGGTGGCGTAGGAGGAGAGCAGGCAGCGCCCTTCCACCATTACGCACAGACTGCCGAAGCCGAATACCTCCACCTCCACGCCGCACATATCCACCACCCGGCGTACCTGGCTGAGGGAGAGCACACGCGGCAGCACCACCCGGCGGATGTTGAAGCGTTGCCGGTAGTAGGCGATGGCGGGATGGGTGGTGGCGGAGGCCTGCACCGAGAGATGGAGGGCGAGGTCGGGATGGCGGCGGGCGGCGTAGTCGAGGAGGCCGATGTCGGCCAGGATCAGGGCGTCGACGCCGAGATCGGCGGCCTGGTCCACCGCGTCGGTCCAGGCCCGCCAGCCGTCGCTCTGGGGATAGGTGTTGAGGGCCAGCAGCACCTTGCGGCCCTTGGCGTGGGCATGGCCCAGGGCCTTTTCGGCGTTACGTCGATCGAAATTGAGGCCGGGAAAGTTACGCGCGTTGGTGGCGTCGCGAAAGCCCAGGTAGACGCTATCCGCGCCGTTGTCGATGGCGGCTCGCAGGGCCGGCAGGCTGCCGGCGGGGCAGACCAGTTCCATGGCGTTGGGTGTTTTCTCCGTCATGGCCGGTGTAGGACTGCCAGTCCCTGAAGGACTGGCAGTCCTGTGTTCGGTTCATGTTCCGGGGTATTCTTACTCATGCCGTGCTCGTCGGCATCGGATTCATCCCTCAACAACCCTCGCACCTTGTCGAGCACCCGCGGCGAATCCCATTTACGCCCCCCTTCGGCGATGTAGATCATGCGGCCCTCGCCGTCGAGTACGTAGGTGGTGGGCATGCCGCGGATCCGCCAGGAGGCGTGAACCTCCATCTTCGGGTCCAGCAACACCGGGAAGGCCGCCGGGTGGCTGGCGAGAAACTCCTCTACCTTCTCCTTGGTTTCGCCCACGTTGATGGCCAGCATGCCGATGCCATCCTCCTTGAGCAACGCGAAGGCCCGATCCATGGAGGGCATTTCGGCGATGCAGGGCGGGCACCAGGTGGCCCAGAAGTTGACGATCAGGGGCTTGCCCCGATAGTCGCCCAGGCTGACCGGTTCGCCCCGGAGGGTCGGCAGGGTGAAGGGGGGGGCGGTCGGCGTCTCGTTAACCGGGCGCAAGGCCTCGGAGACGGCGATGCCGCTCCAGATAAGGCTAAACACCAGGGCGGTGAAGAGTATTGGTCTGATGAGTTTCATTTAGCTTTTCCGATAGAGGGGGTAGAGGTTGGATTCCTCCTCCTTGATACGCCTTACCAGCACCTGGCCGATCTGGTTGAGGTCATCCTTGAAGGTCGCGATCAGCGCCGGATCCTGGGAGAAGGATTCGTATTTGCGTAGAAAGCCTACCACCACCTTGCCGATTCCTTCCATCTCCTGGCGATAGTTGTGCATGGTGACGAATTGGTCGCTCTCCCTCGGCCAGAGGTGCTCCATGTAGATGTAGAGCTTGATCTTTTCCGTCAGCAGGTGGTGCTGCAACAGATTGCGGAAATCCGCCAGGCGCAGTTCGGCGAGGTCATAGTCCTCCGAACCGACCAGCTCGAAGATCAAGGTGTAGAGGCTGAGCAGGTTACGATGGTCGCGCTTGAGTTGTTCGATGAGCCCGGCGCTGTAATGGATGTTTGTACCGGGGGCGGTGGTTTGGGTGGCCGCTTGTTCCTGCTTCGCGGTTTTGGATGAGCCGAAGAGAAACCTGAACATGGTCTTTACCCGGGCTGGTTGATGAATGTGGGGCTATTAATAGCAGTCCTGCCAGAGGCGGGGTTTGACATTGATCAACTCGCTGGGGGCGACTCGTCGGGTTTGACCGATATCAAAGGGGGGGAAGGTCGGTTCTGGTTGAATGGCGGCGTGAATGTCGTGAATGAGACTTACAGGATCAGGCTGATGAAAAGAGTTGTTTTATCGCTGGTTGCGGGTTGTTTGGTCGGCCAGCCGGTGCAGGCCGAAGATGGCGAACCGCCGGATCTGGCGCTGGGCGAGGAGATCAATGAGGTCTGCGCCGGTTGTCACGGCGAGTTCGGCCAGGGCGGCAAGGATGGGGAGTATCCGCGCGTCGCCGGTCAGCCCGCGGCGTTTATCGCCAGGCAGTTGCGATTGTTTCGGGCGCGGGAGCGTCAGAACATGCCGATGCTGCCCCATACCGAGGAGCGGGAGCTACGGGATGAGGATGTCGTCGCCGTTTCCGCCTATCTCGCCCAAATCGAGCTGCGCAGCACCCTGCCGCCCATCGACGAGGAGAAGTTCAACGCCTTCCAGCGTCTCAAGCTGGCCGAGCAGGTGGTGAACATCGCCCGGCATCCCGGTGACGCGGATGCGGGAGGACGCCTCTACCGTCGGGAGTGCGGCGGTTGCCACGGCGGCGAAGGCGAGGGCGACCGGGGAGATGGGGTGCCCATGCTGGCGGGGCAGTACACCAATTATCTGCAACGTCAGATCGGCAAGTACCTCGCCGGGGAGCGCATCCACGACGAAGAGGCGCCGGACTCCGACTTTCTCGCCAGTTTCTCGGAGCAGGAGATGAATGACATCTTCGCCTGGCTTTCGCTGGTGGATGACGGCTGACAAGGGTCGCGGCGGCGACAAAACCTTGGGGTGTGGATCGAATAGAGGACCGCCAGTCCGATGCAGGTTCTCGGTAACGGGGCTATGTCATTGGCAAGCCGGAGCCGTTGGAGATCGGTCGATGCGGGAGTGGGCTGCGCCCGCGCCGGCGGAGCGCGAGGCTAGACTCGCCAACGATGGCACTGGCGCGTCAAGCCGCGCGTTCCGCGGGCGGGGATGGCCGAGCTCGGTTCGGCGATCCAGGCATATACTCAACGCGGCAGCCAGACCGCCACCAGCAGGGTGGCGATGGCGAAGGCGGCGAACCACAGCAGAAAGCGCCGCCGGCCGCCAAAGCGAAAGCCCTTTTGCTGAAAATGGGACGGCGCGGCGCAGTCGGGGCAGGCCGGCAAGTCTTCATCAAACTTGGCGCCGCAATAGAGGCAGTGGACCTGATTGGCCATGGCGGCGCTACTTCGCCCCGTTGGCGATCAGGAAAGGGGCATACTTCTGATCGCTTCCGGCGATGTGGCTGACCAGCCACTCCTTGAGAAATTGCAGCATGTCGTCGATGGTCGCCTCCCGGTCTTCTTCGTAGGCTTCGAGAAACTCACCTACCTTGGCCACCATCTTTTCATGTTCGCGTTTGTGGGCGTCGAAGTCGTCATACCCCGCCCCCTCCATCATCTTCTCTTCCCGCTCGAAGTGGTATTTGGTGTACTCCACCAGCTCGTTGATCGCCTGGCGCTCGAAGGCCTCTCCGGTGGGGTAGTAGACCGCGGTCTGCAGGTTGTTGATCAGGGTCAGCAGTTTCTTGTGGTCGTCGTCGATCGATTCGATGCCGGTGGATAGATTATCGTTCCAGGCCACGAAGCGGCGCGCCAGCAGTTGCTTGTTGATGTAGGGCAGGGCGATGAGGATCGCGATCATGATCCAGGGCACCGGGTTGTCGATGCCGAACAGAAAACCGATGCCGATGGTGAGAAAGGCGAGCACCACGAATAACGACAGGCCGAATGTTTGCAAACTCTTTTTCATCGGAACGACTCCTGGCGGAGATGGATAATTCCCGCGTCAAAACGACAGCGGGGGCGGTGTGGCATGGATGAAACCTTATCTTCGGGGTTGCCGGTTCACGTTGATTTACATCAAGGATGGGAGGGGGCGATCGTCGCCAAATAGTAGCCGCCTACTACGACTAAACGAGGAGGAATATCCCGATGTCCGCAAACACCCATTCCACTTTTTCAAAACTGTCCGGCGGCGTGCTCGCCGCGGCGATCAGCATGGCCCTGGGGGGCGTGTCGGCGAACGCCGTCGCCGAACCCACGCTGAGCGCTGAAGAGTTCGAAACCGGCAAGTCCATCTACTTCCAGCGGTGCGCCGGTTGTCACGGTACCTTGCGCAAGGGCGCTACCGGCAAGAGTCTGTTGCCAGCGGAAACCAAGAAGCTGGGGACCGAGCGACTGGCCAAGATCATCCAGTTCGGTACTGAAGGGGGCATGAACAACTTCGACGACACCCTTTCACCGGAAGAGATCCAGTTGATGGCCAAGTACATCCAGCTGGAACCGCCGATACCGCCCGAGATGTCGCTGGCGCTGATGAAGGAGCGCCACCACGTCTTCGTCGAGCCCAAGGATTACCCAACCAAGCCCATGCATGGCCGCAACTGGGAGAACTTCTTCCTGGTGATCGAACGCGACGTGGGCAAGGTCGCGGTGATCGACGGCGACAAGCACGAGATCGTCGCCCACATCCCCACCGGCTACGCGGTGCATGTGCTCAAGGCCGCCGAGCACCACACTGACCTGAAAGCAGAGCACCCAGGGCGTTTCTGGTACACCATGGGGCGTGATGGCAAGCTGACCAAGATCGACCTGTGGGCAATGCCTGACAAGATGAAGGTTGCCGAGGTACAGGTCGCCTATGATGCGCGTGACGTTGCCGTCTCTGGTGATGGCAAGTACGTCATTGGCGGTGGCTACTGGCCGCCGCATTTCGTGATCGCCGACGCTGAAACCATGGAGCCGCTTAAGGTGGTCTCCGCCCGCGGCGTCAACGTGGATGGCGAGTATGTCAACGAGTCCCGCGTCGCGGCGGTGTACGACACCCCCAATGCCCCCTCCTGGCTGGTCTCCATGAAGGAGTTAGGCCAAATGTGGCAGGTGGACTACTCCGACATCGACAATCTGCGCATCGAACAGATGGATACCGCCAAGTATCTGCATGACGGCTTCTTCGACCCCACTGGTCGTTACTTCCAGATCGCCGCCAATGCCTCCAACCAGATGGTGGTGGTGGATACCCAGACCCGCAAGCACGAGGCGACCATTGATGTGGACAAGCTGCCCCATCCAGGGCCTGGCGCAAACTGGATCGACCCGCGGTGCGGTCCGGTGGGCGGTACCACTCACCTGGGTGTGGGCAAGGTCACCGCTTGGGGCAACGATCCCAAGGGACATCCTGATCAGGCGTGGAAGATCTGCTACGAAGTGGAAACCGACGGTGCGGGCCTGTTCATTCGCACCCATCCCAAGAGCGACTACTTCTGGGCTGACCAGACCAAGCATCCGGAGCCGGAGATCCAGCAGTCGGTGCAGGTTATCTCCAAGGCGACCCGCGAGATCGTCAAGACCATTCGCCTGACCGAAGAGGAAGGCTACGCGGCGGTCCACATGGAGTTCAACAAGGATGGCTCCGAGGTCTGGGTGTCGGTATGGAATCGCAAGGACTCCAAGGAGCCCAACGGCGAGATCATCATCTATGACGCCAAGACCCTGGAAGAGAAGGCACGCGTCAAGGGGCTCTATGCGCCGACGGGTAAATTCAACGTCTACAACCGTACTCACCACGTGACCTGAAACGAGGCAAAGAGCGGCGGGGATAACCGCCGGCTTTGAATCATACCGGATAAGGCAACTTGCCACGGAGCACACGCAGAGCATGTCCAGCAACCTCACGGGTTCGAGCTTCCCGGTGAGCCGCGCGATGTGCTCGGGACGGGTTGAATCTCGCTGTGGTCTATGTACCTCCGTGCCTTCGTGGCTAACCGCCGAATCCGGAATCGCGTAACTGCAAACGCCGGAGAGCCTCCATGCAACATCACCAGTCGCCCATTAAAGCCCTACTGTCCCGCAAGGTCATCTTCGGCGCAACCCTAGGCGGGGCCGTCGCCTTCATGATCCTTGGCGTTATCCTCTGGGGCGGTTTCAACTGGGGTATGGAGATCACCAATACCACCGAATTCTGTATCTCCTGCCATGAAATGGAGGAGAACGTCTACGCCGAATACAAGGGCACCATCCACGATGCCAACCGCAGCGGCGTACGCGCCGGATGCCCCGATTGCCATGTGCCCCGGCCCTGGGTACACAAGATCGTACGCAAGATTCGTGCTAGCAACGAGATCTTCCATAAGATCCTGGGTACCGTCGACACCCCCGAGAAGTTCGACGCCCATCGTCTGACCATGGCCAAGCGGGTATGGGCGGCGATGAAATACACCGACTCCCGGGAGTGCCGCAATTGCCACGACTGGGACACCATGAACCCGGAGGATCAGAAACCCCGGGCGCGTCAGCAGCACCTCAACGCCATGCGGAACGGCAATACCTGTATCGATTGCCACAAGGGGATCGCCCACGAGCCGGTGCATGATCAGCTGTCGGAAAAAGAGATGGAGAAGCTGAGCGCGCCGATCCACGCCTACAAACGCGAGGTCCCGGAAAGCTTTACCGCAGCCATGGAACGCATCGCCCTGGCTGATGCAAAGGCCGAGGCCCTGCGTCAGGAGGAGGCGAAGAAGGAGCGGGAGCGGCGCATCGCCGCCAAACAGGCGGAGCAGGCGCGTATCGACGCGGCGGTGGCCGAGGCACTGGCCGCCCAACCGACCCAGGGGGGCGACGCACCGCCGGCGACAGTCGCCGGCGCTACTCAGTCACGGGGCTTTGGTTTGGACTGGAGCGCTGCGCCAGAGCGCCTGATCACCCTCTTCTATCCGGGCCAGGCCTCCATGGAGTGGACCCTGGTGGGCAAGTACCACGGCGGGTCACGCCCCTTCCAGGCCGGTGATCGTTGCGTCACCTGCCACGACAAGGAGACCGCCGCCATGGGCCAGAAGATCGTTACCGGCGAAAAGGCCGAGCCGACGCCGATTCCCGGTAAACCCGGCAGTATACCGGTGACGGTGCAGGCCGCCCATGATGGCGATAACCTCTATCTCAGATTCCAGTGGGAGGCGGGCGAGCACGCCCCGGTTCCCTTCGTCGATGGCGGCAAGATGGATCCGACCAATCAGATCAAGGTCGCTGCCATGTTCGCCACCGACGAGGTGGAGTACGCCTCCCAGGCGGGCTGCTGGGGGACTTGCCACCACGACCTGCGCAGTATGCCGGAACACCCCGAGGACCCCGTCGGCTCCGGTCTCGCCCTCGATTTTTCGGCGGGCGTGACCAAGTACCTCAAGGAGAGTCGCACCCATGTCGAGGAAAAGGGGCGTCGAGGAAAGACGTTGGGAGGCTGGGATCAGCTCAAGGAAGGAGATGCCCTCGCCAAGGAGATGGCCGCTGGCCACTACATGGATCTGCTGCGCTGGAGCAGCGGCGGCAGGTCGGAGAACGGTCATGTGCTGGAGCAACGGGTAATGACCGATCAGGGCGCCTTCGAGGCCCAGGGCTGGCAAGAGGCTGGCTACTGGACGGTGGTCATGAAACGCCCGCTGAAGGCCGATCAGCCCGGTGATGTCGCCATCGAGGCGGGCAGGCTTTACAACTTCGGCTTCGCCATTCACGACGACTACTCCGATGCCCGTTTTCACCATGTCTCACTGGGCTACAAGCTGGGGCTGGACAGCCAGGATGCAGAGGTCAACGCCGTCGCCCAATAGCTTTCTTCAGGACTCATGCCTCCGTCACGGTCAAGGATGACATCTTTCCCCGTCGGCCCGTATTGGGCCGGCGGTTTTTTTACATGCTGGTTGCCGCGCGCCGCGCGGGAATCTAAACCCGGCGCGCTGCGCCGCCTTTGTTCGAAAAGTGAGGGGGAGGCACGGGCCCGTCAAGCCGCGCGCTTCGCAACGCGGCGATCCCAACAAGTGCTGGCTGGTGGAAGAGTAGGGGTACACTTGTGATAACGGATGGGTCGCCGGAAATGGCCGCAAAACGGCAGTGATAGCGGATCGAGCGCCGGAAATAACCGCAAAACGGCGGAGCGCGCGGCTTGACGCGCCCGTCTCGTAATCCCAATCCACCCACGGAGCAAACATGTCCGATATTCGATTAACTGCATTCTTGTTCTCCCTGTTGTTCACAACCTCCAGCTTCACCATTGCCGACAACGAAACGGAAAAAGCTCAAGAAGACGAAAGCGCATCCGATCAGGCCCTGGTCATCACCAAGGACTACAAATTCCAACCCGCCGAACTCACCGTCCAACCGGGAACCACGGTGCGCTGGGAAAACCGCGAATTCCGTCAGTACCACAACGTCTGGTTCAAGCAGGCGGGCGAGGAACCGGGTGACTACTTCTTCCCCGGCGAATCCGTCACTCGAACCTTCGACAACCCCGGCGCCTATCCCTACGTCTGCCAGCCCCACGAGGATCGGGGCATGGGGGGCGTGATTCGAGTAGTCGAGTGAGCCGCGGTGAATCGCCGCGATCACTTGACCGATTGCTGATGCCCGGGTCATCCTCTCTTCATGAGCTATTACTGGATCCGCCAACTGCATCTGGCGACGGTGATCTTCACCATCGCCTTCTTCTGCCTGCGCCTGAGTTGGGCCTGGCTGCGACCCGCACTGGTGGAACGGCGTGGGGTGCGGATCCTCTCGGCCTCCAACGACACATTGCTGCTGGTCGCCGGCATCACCCTGATGGTCATGACCCACCAATACCCCTGGCAGGCACCCTGGATCGCCGCCAAGCTTGGCGCATTGCTGCTCTACATCCTGTTCGGCTATCTCGCCCTGCATGGCGTCAAGAGCACCTCGAGTCGAGCGGTATGGTCCCTCTCCGCCCTCGCCAGCATCGGCTATATGCTGGGCGTCGCCCTCAGTCGCTCACCGATGCCTGATTTCATGTTGGCATGGGAAAGGATTTTTGGTGAGTAAGAATGGAACAGGATATGGAGTACAGCCCTGGGCCTGTACGCGTCACTCACACGCCAAGGCGTGTATTCCAGTAAAAGTCGAACCAATGGTGACATGAAATGAAACGGATCAGGCTGCTGTTTTCCATCCTGCTGGCGCTGGCCGTCGCCCCAAGCATGGCCAGCGATGACCCGCTTCCGGAATCCCTCGCCCAATGGTACAAGCCCCAAAGCGAACGCCAGGTCTGGCTGCACACCATGTTCTCCCTGCGCCGGGAGATGCAGGCGGTGGAGGAGTACGTGGATGCGGGGGAGTACGAGTTGGCCACGAAATGGGCGAACAAGCTTTCGGAGCACTACCTGTCCATCGGCAAGATGGTGCCGGAGTGGCGGGAGGATCTCGATCTGGAGGCGCTGGAGATGCTTGCGCAGGGGCTGAGCAATAAAAATCCATCCATTATCGCCGGCGCGACGCGGGATCTCGGCCGCAATTGCGGCTCCTGCCACAAGCTCTATCGCGCCGTTGCGGCAGCCCGCTTTCGCGCCCCGGATTTCAAGCCGGTCAAGGTGGCGGACGGGCAGGGGGGGGAACGGGACTACCCGAAAACCATGGAGAGCCTCTCGACGACCCTCAATCGTATCGCCATCGCCGGTGCGGATGAGCGCTGGTCCCACGCAGGGGAGCATCTCGATCAGCTGGGAAAGGAGTTGCAGCATCTTGAAGGCAGTTGCGAGGCCTGCCATCAGGACTCAGCCCCCGCCGAGCGTATCTTCGGCGAGCCGGTTCAGCGGGAGATCGACGCCCTTGCCCAGGCAATTCAAGACCAGAACAGCAAGACCTTTGGCCGCCAACTCGGCGGTGTCGCGGTCCAGGTCTGCGCCAGATGCCACGGGGTGCATCGCACCCTATACGATCTGACGGAAAAGTTGCCGCGCTGACAGCACGCGGAGCGCGCGGCTCGACGCGCCAATGACGACACTGGCGCGTCGAGCCGCGCGCTCCGCAGGTTGTGCTGGTTCCCACGCGCCGCGTGGGAACGGTTGTTGGCGCGCTGCGCCAAACATTCTATTGGAATGGGCAGCGCCGCGAGCCATGAATATTCCCATATTTGACCTCCATCATGGGGGCATGACAGGCTAGCGAATATCGTGAATGGCACTGGCAGCCCAGCGACGACTGCCAGTGCTGAGCCCGGCAACATCAACCTTTTCAAGGCCCAACCCCATGCCCATTACCCTCTCCGAATCTGAACCCAAACAAGTCACCGGGTGGGCGCCCTTCGCCCTGGGTTTTCGCCCCTTCTTCCTGCTCGCGGGGTTGGGCGGGATGGTTTTGATGGGGCTGTGGGTTGGGCTGTGGCATACGGCGCTGCCCGCTGAGCACTACTATGGCCGGGTAGGGTGGCATAGCCACGAGATGCTGTTCGGTTACGCCGTTGCGGTGATCGCCGGTTTTCTGCTCACCGCGGTGCGCAACTGGACGGGGATCGATACCGTCACTGGCAAGCCCCTGGCCATGCTCGCTGGGTTATGGCTGTTGGCGCGCATCCTGGCCTGGATTCCGATCCTTCCTGGTTGGCTGATCGCGCTGGTTGATCTCGCCTTCCTGCCGCTGCTGTTGGCGGCCCTGTTTCTGCCGTTGTGGCGGGGCGCGAACCGCGTCAATCGCATCTTTGTCGGCTTTATCGCCCTGATGTTCGGCTGCAATCTGCTGGTTCACGGCGATGCGCTGGGCTGGTGGAACGGCATGGCCTGGCGCGGAACACAGGGAATGATCGACGCCATCTTGCTGATCATGATCTTCGTCGCCGGACGGGTGGTGCCCTTCTTTGCCGAACGGGCCATCGCCGGCGCGACCACCGTTACCCGCAAGTGGGTCGAGACGGCGGGCTATGTCTTGCTGGGTTGCGTGATCTTGGCCCACCTGCTCGATCTGCCCCTGTCGCTTGCGGGCGCACTGTTGGTCGCCTTGGGCGTGGTACAGGGAATACGCCTGTTCGGTTGGCATGCCGCCGGAATTCGCGGCATCCCCATTCTGTGGGTGCTCTATGCGGGTTATATTTGGCTGGTGTGCGGGCTGCTGATGCTGGGGTTCTCCCACCTGGGTTGGCTGGCCCGCTCACCGGCCATCCACATGCTCACGGTCGGCGCCATTGGCGTCACCACCTTCGGCATGATGGCGCGGGTGGCGATCGGCCATACCGGACGCCAGATGATCGCCGCCAAATCCACCGTGATCGGCTTCTGGCTGCTCAATATCGCGGTGGTGATCCGCGCCATCCTCCCCCTGCTGATCCCGGAATGGTGGTGGATCTTCGCCCTCATCGCTGGCGTGCTCTGGACCGTTGCCTTTGGGATGTTTCTCTACGTCTACCTGCCAATTCTGCTACGCCCACGGGTGGATGGTGCGCCTGGGTGATTCTGACTGGAATTGGAAACTCACCACAGAGGGCGCGGAGGATGATGGGCTCGCCCTTCTCTGTGCGCTCGGTGTTCTCTGTGGTGCAATTTCCGTTTCGGAAAATCTCCTAAACCGACGGCGCGTCCACCAAACGCAATACCTCCTTGGGGCAGATCTTCTGGCTTCCGCACACCTTCGCCGCGGCGATCCTGTCGAGCAGGGCCTGGATCTCGCGATAGGCGGTGTCGGAGGTTCTGACCTCCGATCCGGCCTCATCCACGATGCTATCGATCGCGATCTGGTGGCGACTTCCGCTGATGTTGCAGCGAAGATTCAGGTAAAGCCGCCGCTCCTCGCCGGGAAGATCCAGCGGGGCATGGACGATAAAGGAACCGGTCTCGTCGTCTGGTTGGGAAATCAACGCACATTGATGACATCGGATCTGAACTCCGGTCATGGTCTCTCCTCCTCTCTGTACCAGGGCGGCTCTTGATGACCGCTTGGGATTGTTGTTGTGATTGTCTCGGGCTCTCCTCCTGCAGCGGAATGGCGGGGCCAATGACGATGTCCCGGGCGCAAGCCTCTCCGCATAAGGCCTAGCGCGTGCGGTGCAAATAGGTACCGAGGGCGCGAGTCGGCGCGGGCGGGTTTTGTTTTGTGGGATGATGGTACGGTAAGGAGTTGATGGAAATCAAGGCGGGTTCGGTGATTTGGGAGGCAGAGCTGTTATTCCTTGATGTGGGTCTCTGAGGCCCTAATGGAGACTACGGGTACACCGTACAGCATGATGAGGTCTTCTCCGGGATCCATGCCGCAGGGGTGTCGCAACTCCTTGCGTAACTCTTTGGCATCACTGGGCGTGAGATGGACCTCCAACGCCTGGCGGCTATCGGATTCAAACAGATCCAGTTGTCGCTTGAGTTCCTTGAGGGTCACTGGCGCGAGCGACTTCAGTTCAGGGTGGTTAACGAACGCAGGGAGTCGGGGATCGCCTGGCTGATCATCACCAGCAGCGCCACCAGGATCACGAAGCCCTTCAGTACATTGCGAATGCGAGGGTTGAGAGACGTGATCTCCATGTAACGATCGATCACCAGATTGCCCTTGAATCCGATAAGACCCGCCACGGTAAGGGCGAGTGGCCAGCCGGGCGGTTTGCTCTCGGCGAGGCCGGCGGCAAGCAGGGTGAGGGCGACGAGAATCAGCCAGGTTCGTTCGATGCGGTCGATTTTCATTAGCGCAGCACGTAGAAGAAGGGAAAGATCACCAGCCAGATGATGTCGGTGGTGTGCCAGTAGAGGGCGGCGGCCTCGAGACCGGCGTGATTGTCTTTGGAGTAGGCTTTCATGGCCGTTCGTGCCGCGACCCAGACGAGACCAAGCAGGCCCCAGAATACGTGTACCAGATGGTTAAGGGTGAGATAATAGTAGGCCAGATAGAAGGCGCTGGCGTTTTCGTCGAGACCCAGGGCGAGATTACGCTGGATCTCGAAGAACTTGATCAGGGGGTAGCCGCCGCCGAGGAGAATGGCGAGCAGGACCCAGTGCAGCGCCTGAGACACCTGATCGAGGCGGATGGCATGTACCGCCTTGACCATGGCGTAGCCGCTGGTGAGCAGGCACAAGGTGATGGCGACGCCGGCGCTGGTGGCGAGGCGGTCAGGGCCGATGGCGAAGTCGTTTAAGTGGTGGGCGCGGGTAATGAAGTAGACACAGAATAGCAGCAGAAACTCCGCCAGTATGCAGAAGATGCCTACCCAGATGCCGGGGTTGCCGGGAATGGGGGCCGGGGCTTCCGAGATCGCCGGTAGAGGATTCGAGGGGGAGTCGTTGGTCACTTTGGGTAGATCGCGGGTCTGAGAAGGTTGAGCCTTTAGGCGGGGCTGGCCGAGCTCAGTTCGGAGATCCATTCGGGTTGGTCCATCTAACGTTCATGATGACAGTAAAGTACCCCGAAACATGAATCGAACTCAGGACTGCCAGTCCTCTGAGGACTGGCAGTCCTTTCGAGATCCACAATAAAACCTCAACCTCTTGGGGATGGCTTTATGGTTTGGCGTAGAACCACAGCCGCGTTGCCTCTCGATTCTTCGCCCATAGCCCATTGTCCTTGGTTTCCGCCTCCGCCTTGGCTTGGGGGTATGCCGTATCGAGGGGTTCCGCGACGGGTTTCGCCTCGATGAGGGTGGCGTAGCCGTCCTGGACCATGCGCAGAGAGAGGGAGGCCTGGCCGTCGAGCAAGACATCGGCGGGCAGGCGGCCGTAGCGATCCCGCTGCTCGGGGTTGTAGCTGAGGGTGACGCCCTGGCTTTGTTTGATTAGCTGTCGCAGATGGGCGGTGGCGGCTTGGCCCAAGGCGCGCAGTTCGTCGGCGGCGAGGCGGGTGCGTTGCAGGTCGCGCTGGAATTTGGGGTTGTCGGTCTCCTCCGGGGCGTCGATGTGGAGCAGTTGCAGGCGTTGTGGCGTGCCGTCGATCTCCACCAGCAGGGTATCGCCGTCTTCCACCGTGATGGCCTGGGGCGGGATGGTGATCTCGTCGGCCATGGGGGGCAGGGTGGGGAGGAGCAGGGTCAGGGCGAGGAGGGGAACGGATGGGCGCATGTTTTTCTCCTGTTTCGATGTTTCACCACAGAGAACACAGAGGACACAGAGTGGATTGTGACGTCGTACGGCTTCATGCCCGGAGGGGCTTCAGCTCTGCCCATCCAATACGGCGTGATGCGCTTTGGCACGAGATCCGATCACGGCAATTCTCTAGCTCTGTGTTCTCTGTGCCCTCTGTGGTGAGCATTCTTACACTCAATGACTGGTGCCGGACGAACGGCTCAGTTTGTTGTGGACGTTGTACTTGCCCGAGGGCTTGCGCATGGGCAGGCGTTTGATCTCTTCCAGGGTCTCGGCGTCGTAGATCACCAGCGCGCCGTCGTCGTCCCAGATGCTGACCAGGGCGTAGCGTCCGTCCTTGGTGAATTCGACGTGGGCGGAGGTCTTGCCCGGGGCGGGGCGCAGGGTCTTGACGATCTCCAGGGTCTGTTTGTCGATGAGGTGCATGGCGTCCTTGTGCTCGCCGAAGAAGACGTCGCTCCAGGCGTAGCGGGAGTTTTCGTGGCTGCGCATGAAGAAGCCGGGTCCCAGGGTCGGGATCTCCTTGACCAGGGACCAGTCGGCGGTGTCGAGGACGCTGATCTTGGCGGCCTTGATGTTGGGGGTAGCGAGCAGGGTCTGGTCGCCCCGTTTCCAGGTGATGGCGGAGCTGAGGTGGGGCATGTCGGGCAGCTCCAGGTTGGAGACGGCGCGTCCCAGATCCAGATCCACCACCTGACCCGCGCCGCCGCGGGTGGCGCCGGCGATCTTGACGTAATCCTGGTCGATGAAGAAGTCGTCCAGGTAGTCCTCCACCTGAATGCGCCGTACCGGAAACAGGCCGCGTTGGTCCGGTTCGCCGGAATCCTCCCGATAGTCGTGCATCCAGCGCCCGAAGCCCTTGGGGGGCGGGGTCTGGTAACTGATCTCCCACAGCTCAGGGATATCCTTGAGGGCGGCGATGAAGCTGTTGCGCGGGTCGGCGGTATACACGGCGCTGACCCGGGAACTCTGGCCCTTGGTGTTTTCCACGGGGATCACCTTGATCGGCTTGAGATCCGCCGCGTCCAGCACCACCAGGCTGTGGGGCAGGTAGTTGGCCGCCATCACGAAGCGCCCGTCGTGGGAGACGGCGATGTTGCGGGTGTTGATGCCGGCGCGCACCTCGGCGGTGTAGCTGAGATTGAAGATATCGAACTTGCTGATCCAGCCGTCGCGGGAGGCGAAGTAGACGTAGCGCCCGCCCTCGGCGTACTTGGGGCCGCCATGCAGGGCGAAGCGGGTAGGGAAGCGGTGAATGGGCTCGAAGGTATCGCCATTCAGTAAAGTCGCGTGGTGATCGCCGAGCTCGACGACGATGAATAGATTGTCGATATCGGCATTGAATTTCGGTTCGGCGGGCAGGCTGCCGGGGGGGTTGTGCTCGATGCGGCTGGCGGCGATCTCCGCCATGCCCCAGCGGGGGATCTCCGGCAGTGGGGTGTAGATGTACTCCGCCAGGGCGGCGATCTGTCCGGCGTTCAGCTTTTCGCCGAAGGGCGGCATTTGGGTCGCCGGGCGGCCCTGGGTGATGACTTGAATCGCCTTCGGCTTGCGCAGGCGGTGCAGGTTCTCCGGTAATAGCGCCGCGCCGATCCGACCGAGACGGTCTGCGCCGTGGCACTCGCCGCAGTGGGTGGTGAAGAGTTGTTGGGTGGATTGTTCCGTCGCGGACAGATCGGCACAGGTGATTAGGACCAGGAGTAAAAAGGCGAGTGAACCGAGGCGACGATCAGATCCCCGTGTTGGGGGCATTTGCGCCGATGCATGGAGCGCCCCCGAGACCAGTCCCCCCCTTTTGCAAAGGGGGGTTAGGGGGGATTTTCGAGCTTGCGGATAGCTGCGGAGTCTGATTACGGGTCTTGGCGGGAAAATCCCCCCCAGCCCCCCTTTTGCAAAGGGGGGAGCGGGTTTGGTGGGTTTGTTCGATGTCTGGGGCTTCATATTTGATCGTTGCGGCGATTACAGTTTTGAAAGTGAGTGTGGCTAGATTGCGCTCGGCCCGGCTAAAGCCTCAACCTCCAAACAAGATTTTTTCGGGTATTGGTGAGCCGCTGTGCCAGGTTCATGGCTTGGTTCCCGCTTGCGTCGCATCAATACGGTACGCGGCATGACAGGCCAGGCAGTTGTTCATCAACGCGGCGAGTTGCTGGCGGGTGTGGTCGGGGTCGCCGAGTTGTTCCGCGTCCAGCGCCAGTTGGTCGAATTGGCGGTGGGTGTCGAAGCCGAGGGTCTTGAATTCGGCGGGGAGTTTGCCGACGAGGGTGGCGGGCACCGCCTGCTGGGCGGCCATGCCTACGCGGCGGGCGGCTGGGGCGGCGGCGCTGGGGTCGTCGCGGTTGGCGGCGTCGAGAACGGCCTGTACGGCGACCAGGAAGTCGCGCATTTCGCCAAGCACCAGTGCTCGTTCCGAAGAATTCAGCAGGATCGCGGTGCGTCCGTCTTCAGTGGGTTGGGTGTCGCCTTTCCATAGAAATAGATAGGCCATAACGGCGGTGGAGATGGCGAAGAGTAGGGCGATGAGGGGGCAGATGATTCTGCTCATGGGTGGTTATCCTGAGGTTGTCCTTTGAATCAACGATGTGGCGCGGCGCGCCGCGAAGAGGTTCTCGCGCGGCGAGATTGTGAAAGTATCTCGCTTTTCTCTCTCCCTTTGGGAGAGGGCCGGGGTGAGGGCATGATTCTAGCGCAAGTGCTTGATTCTTTGCCCTCACCCCAACCCCTCTCCCGCGGGGAGAGGGGCTTTTTCGGAATACTTTCATAGTCTCGGTGCGTGGGAACCAGTTTGAACTAGTGGGTTCATCGGGCGTATCGGATCGAGGCGGGCCGGGAAGGGTCGAGGCCGATCTCTTCATCCCGCAAGTAACAGCCCGGATCTTCCGCCCAGGGGTTGCCGGTCAGTCGCCAGGCGCGGGTGCGACTGTTGCCGTTGCAGATGGGGCGATGCAGGCAGTTGGCGCAGCGTCCCTCCAGCGGCCGTTGGGTCTGTTTGAGGCCGGCCATCAGCGGCTCGCTGGTATCCTCCCAGATCTCCGAGAAGGGGCGCTCCTTGACGCTGCCGATGGTGTAGTCCCACCACATGGTGTCCGGGTGGACCCGTCCCTCGTTGTCGATGTTGGCGATGTTGATGCCGGAGGCGTTGCCGCCCCAACGGGCGAGCATCTGTTCCAGGCGCTTGGCGTGGCCGGGCAGGTGGCGCTTTACCCACAGTAGCAACAGCACGCCGTCGGCGTCGTTGTTGCCGGTGACGAACTCCCGTCGGCGTCCGATCAGGGCGTCGTCCCAGACGGTCTCGAACAGCAGCTCGGTGGCGCGGCGGGTGATACGGTGGTGGGCGTCGTCACCGCGGCTGTTGTAGCCGCGACCGGCGTAGTTGAGGTGGGAGAGGTAGAATTTATCGACCTTCTCCTCGTCCATCAGCCCCAGCAGGTCGGGCAACTCCTTGGCGTTTTCGGCGGTGAGGGTGAAGCGCAGTCCGACCTTGAGGCCGGCCGCTCGGCACAGGCGAATACCCCGCAACGCCTCGTCGAAGGCGCCGATACGGCGGCGAAAGCGGTCGTGGCTGGCGCGCATGCCGTCGATGCTGATCCCCACGTAGTCGTAGCCGACAGCGGCGATCTGGTCGATATTCTCTTCGCTGATCAGGGTGCCGTTGCTGGAGAGAGCGGTGTAGAAGCCCATCTCCTTGCTGCGATGGGAGATGTCGAGGATATCGGGGCGCATCAGCGGCTCGCCGCCGGAGAGGATCAGCGCTGGCACGCCGAAGGCCTTGAGATCATCCATCACCTCGAAGACCTGTTGCTGGTTCAGCTCGCCGGGAAAGTCCTTGTCCGCCGAGGTGGCGTAGCAGTGCTTGCAGGTGAGATTGCAACGTCGCACCAGGTTCCAGATCACCACCGGGGCGGCGGGTTTGGCGGGGCGCGCGGGGCGGGCCATGTGGGGGTTGGCCAGGGCATGGAGGTAGCGGCTGATGCGGAACATTTTTTAGTCCTGAGTGCTTAGTGCTGAGTGCTTAGTGCTGGTGCGTAGCCGGGATTTCGCTGCGCTTAATTCGGGCTGCAAGGGCCGGATTCATTGGCATGTAGGAGCGGTTTGCAACCGCGATGGCCGCGCCTGATCGGAGCTCCCAAGTCGCGGATGCAATCCGCTCCCACATGGCGGGCATGCCGTTAACCATCTCCGTGTTCTCTGTGCCTCTGTGGCTTTGTCTAAGATTCAGCGCTTTCATATCGGCAACCGCATGCCAGTCTTTTTCAGCACTTCGCTGCTGAAAAGGGTCTCCTGGGCGTCGAATGCGCCATCGAAGAGCCGGCGCATCTCCGCCACCTGTTT
>JAABSM010000050.1 GCA_011390365.1 Gammaproteobacteria bacterium | reverse complement strand
CAGTCCTGCGAGGACTGCCACTCCTTGCTAGATCCCCAGCAAAAAATCCTGTCAATCCTGAGGAATCCTGTGAATCCTGTCCATTCAACCCTGGGGAGCACTCGGTGACACGCGCGAGTCGAGCCTCGCGCTCCGGACATTGGTGAAGCTTCCCGATGCCTAGTAAAAGCGCGGCGCTGAGTTGGATGGGGTCGGTCATGATAAGAAATAGGCAGGATTTTGCTTGGTTCGGGTTTTAATAGACAGGATTAACAGGATTTCTCAGGATTGACAGGATTTTTGTTGGATGGACTGCGGGACAGCGGAGCGCGCGGCTTGACGCGCGAGTCGAGCCGCGCGATCCGAACATGGGCCGCGGCTTTGTCACAACAAGAATCTTGTCCATCCTGTAAATCCCGTTAATCCTGTTTAAAAATATACCCTGGGGAGCTGTCGCCGGGATGCCCCAGGAGTGGCAGTCCTGCGAGGACTGCCACTCCTTGCTAGATCCCCAGCAAAAAATCCTGTCAATCCTGAGGAATCCTGTGAATCCTGTCCATTCAACCCTGGGGAGCACTCGGTGACACGCGCGAGTCGAGCCTCGCGATCCGAACATGGGTTGCGGCTTTGTCACAATAAGAATCCAGTCCATCCTGTAAATCCCGTTAATCCTGTCTAAAAAATTCCCCTGGGGAGCTGTCGCCGGGATGCCCCAGGAGTGACAGTCCTGCGAGGACTGCCACTCCTTGCTAGATCCCCAGTAAAAATCCTGTCAATCCTGAGGAATCCTGTGAATCCTGTCCATTCAACCCTGGGGAGCACTCGGTGACACGCGCGAGTCGAGCCTCGCGAACCGAACATGGGCCGCGGCTTTGTCACAACAAGAATCTTGTCCATCCTGTAAATCCCGTTAATCCTGTTTAAAAAATTCCCCTGGGGAGCTGTCGCCGGGATGCCCCAGGAGTGGCAGTCCTGCGAGGACTGCCACTCCTTGCTAGATCCCCAGTAAAAAATCCTGTCAATCCTGAGAAATCCTGTGAATCCTGTCCATTAAACCCCCTGGGGAGCCGTCTTCGCTTTCTTCCCCGTTCCCTCCCACTGCCGCTGGGCCTTTCTACGCTGTTTGAAGTAGGCCGGGTCGGCTTTAAAAACCGGCAGCCCGGCGTAGCGCAGTTGCAGTACGTCCTTGTCGGGACAGAACTCGACGCAGCGTCCGCACAGGGTGCAGTCGTCGAAGGTGACGTCGCGGCGGTCCATGTCGGTGTGGATTTCGCGGATGTCCATGGGGCAGGCTTTGGCGCAGAGGCCGCACTTGTCGCAGCGGCTGGTGCCGTTCTTGATCAGGCGCGGCAGGCCAATTTTTCTGAAGGCGGCGTGCAGGGCGAGCATGGGGCAGACGCGGCAGAAGGGCTGGCGCACGGTCAGGGAGAGGGCGATGATCAGGCCGAAGATGAAGTCGCCGAGTACCGACATGACGATGGTGGTGGTATTGGCGGTGTCGACGAAGATCTGGCCGGCGTCGCCGGTGGCCAGGGAGGTGACGAAGCGGCTGGGGCAGATGCGGCAGAAGGGGTCGCCCAGGTCGTGGCTGATGAAGCCGATGCCGCTCATCACCGGCAGGATGAAGACCAGGAACAGCAGTATCAGCCACTTCACCGGGCGCAGCTTGTGGACCATGCCTTCCGACAGACTCTCGTGGCGTCGCAGTCCCAGCTTCTGGCCGATCATGTGGAAGATCTCCTGAATCGTCCCCAGCGGGCAGACCCAGCCGCAGAACATCTTGCTGAGCACCACGAACAGTAGCAGAAAGGTGCCCAAAGTGATCAGCGTAGGGAGAAGCCCCATCATGATGTTCCCGCCCTTGGCGATGACCATGCCCAGGCGGTGATCCATCTGATGCTGGAAGGGGATCAGGGTGCAGAAATCGGCGGTCTGGGAGTCGTAGGCGCAACTCAAAGCAGGCAACGCCACGCTTACCTTGTCGGCGATGTAAAAGCCCACGATACTGCCGCCGTAGACGAAGAAGACAAAGGTGGCGATCTGTACCAGCTTGCGTATGACCGAGAGGTTTTTTAGTGGGTTCACGGGCTTTTCTGCTCTTTTAGTCGGGGTCTGCTCGGTTCGGGTCTTAATTGGACAGGATTAACAAGATTTTTCAGGATTGACAGGATTTTCTGTTTGGGGATTGAGCGTTGGGCTTCGTGCTAGCGAGGAGTGGCAGTCCTCGCAGGACTGCCACTCCTGGTGGAGGATCGCCGGCCTGGAGTCTCTTTCGGTCTGACTAATCATCCTGTAAATCCTGTGAAATCCTGTTAATCCTGTCTATTTTTTCCTTGAACGAGGCAATCCAACCCGCCCGATCAGCCCGCCAGCAACCAATCCAAGCCCGACGAAAAGCAGCCCGAGTTCGAAGGATTGCCAGTGGTTGGGGTTGACGCGGTAGTCGGCGACGAGTTGGGTGCGGTAGCGGGTGCTTCCTTCGCGGGTCTCGGCGCTGAGGCTGAAGCTGGCTCGGCGTTTATCCTCTTCACCGGGTTGCACGTTGGGGAAGTCGTCGGGCAGGCGCAGGGTGATGCGGCCCTGGGCGTCGCTGACGGCGGTGGCATGGGCGCCGTTGCTGGTCTCCAGGGTGACCTGGGCGTTGGGTAGGGGCTCGCCGTGGAGGCGGACGGTGAAGTGGTGTTCGGCGCCCGATTCGTAGTGTTGGTGCTCCCGGGGCAGGGGATCGGGAACCAGTTCGAAGGGGCTCTTTTCGGCGCCCAAGATCTTGCTTGGACTCTCGCCGCTGGGTTTGCCGCGCATGTATTCGTAGCGGATGAGGGATTCATGGAGGTCGCCCCAGTCGCGGATCGCCACGAGGGCGTGGTAGTTGTCGACGCCGGTGGAGGGGATGGCCACCGCGCCGTGTTTGATCTCCAGCGGCATGGTCTCCAGGCTGGGCTTCCACAGCTGGATCTTCGCCCCTTCGGCGTTGCTGAGATGGACTTGCTTGCCGCGGCGGGCGTGGCCATGGCCTTGGCTTTGAGCCGCAGGGGGCTTGCCGGATGCGCCGGGGTCTTGCGGGGCGGTTTGGGCGAGGGTGGCTTGCGGGCCGCTGAGTCCGATCACTATCGCCGCATAGATATGTAGGCCGGATAAGCGCAGCGCATCCGGCATTCCCCGGCTTCGTAGGGTGGATGCGCTGCGCTTATCCACCCTACGATTGGCGAGTCGCTCGATCATTCCATGTTTCTCCGTGCCCTCTGTGTCTCTGTGGCGACCAATCATCAGAAAACATACCGATAGGTCAGCATGGCGCTGCGCGGGCTGCCGGCGGCGTAGCTGTGGCGACCGGAGGTGTCCTTCTTGGCCTCCACTGCGTACTGCTTGTCGAACAGGTTGTCGACGTTGAGCGACAGGGTGTGGGGGCCGGTCTCATAGGCGACGGAGAGATTGGTGAGGAGGTCGTAGCCCTCGTACATCTCGCTGTTGGCATTGTCCATGTAGTATTCGCCCCAGCCGTCGGCCTGGATGCGGGCGGTGATGCCCAGGGGGTGGCGGTAGCTCAGGCCCAGGCTGTATTGATGACGGGGCACGTAGGGGATCTGGTTACCGGAGCGGTCGATGTTGCCCTGACCGTAGATCACCTCGCTGAACTCGTCGAAGGTGTAGTCGCTGAAGGCATAGCCCAGGTCGAAGGTGAAACCGTGACCCAGTTCGATGGCGCCATTGAGCTCCAGGCCGCGCTTGAGGGTCTTGCCGGCGTTCTGGAATTCGGTCCGCCAGCCGTCGAGGAGGGAGACGATCTCGTCTTCTACTTGTGTGCGGTAGATCGCCAGATCGAAGGACCACTGTGCGCTGCGTCCCTTGAGGCCCACTTCGATGTTGCGGGCGGTGGCGGCGTCCAGATCCGGGTTCTCCTGGATCTCCGACTCGGAGGGCAACTGGCCGGATTGGGCGATGACGCCGTAGAGGTTGAGGCCGTCGTCGAGCTGGTAGGTGAGGCCGATCTTGGGGGCGAAGAGGTCGAACTCCTTGTCGGTGCTGAGTCGAACCGGCGCATCGAAGTCCACGTAATCCGCCTGACCCCAGCTGTATTCGCCAACTTGCAGGGTGGAGATGTCGAAGCGCATGCGCTCCACCCGCAACCCCAGGTCGAGGCTGGTGCGCTCGTTGAGCTGCACGCTTTCCAGGGCATAGAGGCCGAATAATGTATTGGTAGCGCTCTCCTGTTCCAATAGATCGCCCATGGCATCGGAGGTGACGGCGCTCAGGCGACCGCTGAAGCGGTTGTACTCCACGTCGCGATATTTGTATTTGCGGGCGTCATCCGTGTCGTCCACCCGTCCGGTGACGCCGGCCACCAGGGTAGCCGGACCGATCCACTCGTGCGCCCAGGAGAACTCCAGATCCGCGCCGAAGACGTTGGTGCCGGAGTTGTCGTTGATCGCGCCGGTGACCGGGTGGAAGTGGTCCCAACGGTTGAAATAGATGCGGGGCTTGAACAGCAGCTCGCCCATCTCCTTCTCCAGCCGCGAGTTGAAGAACCAGATGGTGGAGTAGCGACCGCTGCGCTGCCAGGGGTCGGAGGTGTCGTGCTGCTCGCCGGTGCGCTTGAACTCGGCGAACTCCTCTTCGTTCATCTTGGACGGGATCTGCATGTCCGCCTGGGCGTAGCTCAGTTCGCTCTCCAGGATCGAGCCGTCGTCCAGCATCAGCCCATGCTTGAAGCTGATCTGCTGGGTGTCGAACTCGTTCCAGTCGCGCCAGTCGTTCTCCAGCTCGCGATGGGAGGCGGTGACCGAGAAGGCACCGCTGTCGCCGATATCGCCGCCGAGGCGCATGTGGGCGAGCCGCGAGCCCGCCTCGCCCAGCCCCAGCTTGACCCGGTTCTGATCCATGTCGAAGACGGATTTGGAGATGATCTGCACCGTGCCGCCGGCGGAGCCCGCGCCGTAGAGGGAGCCCGGGCCGCGGGTGATCTCGACGCGTTCGATATCCTGGGTATCGATGAAGTCAAAGCGGGAGAAGCTGTCCGGATCGGTCATCGGCACCCCATCGCGCAGCACCATGATCTCCCGCACCCCGTAGTTCGCCTTCTGCCCCGCGCCGCGGATCATTAGCCGCACGTCATAACCGCCGTTCTTGGAGTTGATCAACACCCCCGGCGTGCCCTGGATGGCATCCTTGATGTTCATCATCTTCGCCGCCTCGATCCGCTCGCCATCGATCACCGCCAGCGCACCTGGCTCCTCGGCGGTGCCGCGCTCGATGCGCGACGCGGTGACGCTGATGGTATCCAGCTCCTCGGCGACGGATGGGCCGCTGAGAACCAGGCAGGGGAAGAGGGTGAAGAGGCCGATTTTTCGCATGAAACGCACCGCTGTTGGCTTGACGGGAAAACAGGCGGCCAAAGATAGCGGCGGCGGCTCTTGCCGGCAATGACCGTGCGCGGGAACGGGGCGATTTTGGGGCGATTTGAGAAAAGGTGTGGCAAATGCCGCAGCGGCGAAGTTTGAAGAGGGAAGTGCGAAGTGTGAAAGGTGGGCTAGCGGTGGCGCGCGCGAGTCAAGACAGCGGCGAATATCCCAGGATCCGGTCAATCCTGAGAAATCCTGTTAATCCTGTCCATTAAACCCCTGGGGAGCAGGAACGCGCGAGTCAAGCCTCGCGCTCCGGACGGCGGTGAATATCCCAGCTCCCGTCCATTCTGTAGATCCCGTTAATCCTGTCCAAAAGTACCCTGGGGAGCGGTGTTATGTGCGCCGTTGCTGAATGTGCCACCAAGCTCCAACCAGAGTCACTAACATAAAATCCTGTCAATTCTGAGAAATCCTGTTAATCCTGTCCATTAACAACCCTGGGGAGCGGGTCACCAAAAAGTTCCCCCATCACCCGCGCCATGTCGCCCCCGGGCGCGCATTCGATACGCATCGGTTGGTTGTTGATGGGGTGGTCGAACTCCAGACGGGTGGCGGCGAGGAGCAGGCGGTGACAGTTCAGGTGGTCGCGGAAGATGCGGTTGTGGCGGCCGTCGCCGTAGGTGGTGTCGCCGATCAGGGGGTGGAAGATGTGCTTCATGTGGCGACGGATCTGGTGTTTGCGGCCGGTTTCTGGTCTTGCTTCGATGAGTGCGTAGCGGGAGCTGGGGTGGCGGCCGTTGGCGATGGGCAGTTCGCAACGGGCGATGACCCGGTAACCGGTGACCGCCGCCTGGGCCGGTTTGTCGGGGTCGGCGAGTTCGTCGGTGTAGGCGTCGAGCTGTTCCCTTAAGGGGTAGTCGATGGTCCGCCAGCCGGCCTCGTCGTCGCCTTCGGGCCAGCCGCGCACTACGGCCAGGTAGCGTTTGGCTACCCGGCGCTGGGTGAAGCGCTGGGTCATGGTTCGCGCCGTCTCCGAGTCCAGGGCGAAGACCAGTACGCCGGAGGTGGGCTTGTCGAGGCGATGCACGGGGTAGACCCGCTGGCCAAGCATGTCGCGCAGGGTCTGCATGGCGAAGACGGTCTCGTGGCGGTCGATGCCGGTGCGGTGGACCAGCATGGCGGCGGGCTTGTTCACCACGGCTAGCCATTCATCGTGGTGAAGCAGCTCAAGGGGCGATTGACGAAAGTCGTGTGTCATGGCGATTGAATGGGTAAAATGGTCGGAAAAGGGAGGAGTCGTTAAATCCCGCGCCTATTACGCGGTCTACAATGCATTGTATATTTGACATTCGCGCTCCAGATAATATCATTCCCGTTTTCGATTGAGCCGTTCAATGATTACCGCGCTATACCCCGGAACTTTCGACCCACCGACCAACGGCCACCTGGATATCGTACAACGGGCGGCGCGATTGTTCGACAGGGTGGTGGTCGCGGTGGCGGCGAACCCGGGCAAGCGACCGGCGTTTTCGCTGGAGGAGCGGGTCGCCCTCAGTGAGAGGGTGGTGGATGGTCTGGATAATGTGGAGGTGCGTTCGTTCGACACCCTGCTGGTGGACTTTACCCGGGAGTGCGATGCCCAGGTGGTGTTGCGAGGATTGCGCGCGGTTTCCGATTTCGAGTTCGAGTTTCAGCTGGCGGGCATGAACCGTCGCCTGGCGCCGCGGGTGGAGACCCTTTTCCTGCCCACGTCCGAGCAGTTTTCCTACATCTCCTCCAGCCTGGTGCGCGAGATCGCCAAGTTGGGCGGGGATGTCTCCGAATTTGTTCACCCATTGGTGGTCGAGGCCCTGGCTGGCAGGTTGCAACGACCGACGGGATCTATAACTTGAGGGCGGCAGCCCGATTTCAGGAGTGACTTATGGCTTTGATCATTACCGAAGAGTGCATCAACTGCGATGTGTGCGAGCCCGAGTGCCCCAACGGCGCGATCTATCAGGGTGAAGAGATCTATGAGATCGATCCGGATCTGTGCACCGAGTGCGTCGGCCATTATGACGAGCCGCAATGCGTGGAGGTCTGCCCGGTGGATTGCATTCCCGTGGATCCGGACCATGAAGAGACGGAAGAGGAGTTGATGGCCAAGTTCGAGCGCATTACCGCTGGCGAATGAGGCGTAACGCCAGGAACGTGCAAAAGGCCCCGCTGGGGCCTTTTTTTGTTGGCTATTGTGAGGCGATTGCCGCAGCGCCGCGAGGAACGGTTTTTGCCATGCCCACGAAAGCGCTTTGTGTAAATCTGGACTATTCGCGGTAACGACGGGCGAGATCGAAGATGCCGGCGACGTCGAATTCATTGACGAGGGCGAGCAGTTGGGCGGCGAAGCAAGGCGCGCGCTCGACAATGCGTTCGGCGAACCCCCGCAACTGGGTCATGTCGCCGCGTTTGACCAGGGTAATGAGCTCTTGCGCATCGGTCTCGTCGAGTTTTTCCAGGCTCGACTCCCGGCCCTGCCGGGGGGGACTTTCCGCCTCCCGCCGGTTCCACTCCAATGGCAGCAGTTGTTGCAGGCATTGGGTGAAGAGTTCCAGGTCGAGCGGTTTCGTCAGGTGTCGCTGGCAACCCGCGGACTCGGCGTTGACCCGGTCCTCCGCATAAGCGGACGCGGTGAGGGCGACGATGGGCAGCCGCGGATAGCTCCGTCGCAGTCGGCGAGTGGCCTCCAGGCCGTCCATGCCGGGCATGCGCAGATCCATCAACACCAGGTCCGGCAACGCGGCGGTTGCCCGTTCGATCGCATCGATGCCGTCTTCCGCCTCGCTGACGACGAAGTCGAGGGATTCGAGCAGGCTTCGCACCATCATCCGATTCTCCTCCAGGTCATCCACCACCAGTACGTGCAGCGGGCCGCTCCCCTCGGTGCGGGTATAGCCGGTAATGCTGGCGGGGGGGGCGTCCTCCCGCTTGGTCGGCAGCGAGATCGCCTCCGCGGGGACCTCGAGGGTGAAGGTGCTGCCCACCCCGGGGCGGCTGGAAACCTCCAGTTTGCCGCCCATCGCCTCGCTCAGGCGGCGTGAGATGGGCAGTCCCAGGCCCGTGCCCTGGCGCTTGTATTCCGCCTCGCCGGTCTGCTGGAAGGGGGCGAAGATGCGCTCCATATCGTCTTCGGAGAGGCCGACGCCGGTATCCGAAACCGCCACTGACAGCACGCCCCTGGCGTAGCTGGCATGCAGCGATACGCCCCCCCTTTCGGTGAACTTCAGGGCGTTGCCGACGAGATTAAGGAGAACCTGGCGGAGTCGCTTGACGTCGCTGTAGAGGATCTCCGGCAGCCCCGGATCCCGCTCTATCTGAAACCACAGCCCCGCCTGTTCGGTGCGTGTCTGAAACATCTGCTCCAGCTCCTCCAGGAGCTTGCGGGTGTCCCAGGCCTCGGGAAGCATCTCGAAGCGATCCGCCTCGATCTTGGCCAGGTCGAGAATGTCGTTGATCAGGGTCAGCAGGTGGGCGCCGCCCCGGCAGACCGCCTCGGCCTGCTTGCGCTGGTTGCGGGTAAGCTCGGGATCGTTGACCAGGATCTGCCCGAACCCCATGATGGCATTGAGCGGGGTGCGCAGTTCGTGGCTCATGTTGGCGAGAAAGGTGGACTTGGCGCGATTGGCGAAGTCCGCCGCCTCCTTCGCCTGCTGGAGTTCCTGGTGCGCCTGCTTTCGCTCGGTGATCTCCTCCAGGATGCCTTCGATACGCCGGTAGCGTCCGCTTTCATCCATCACCGGGTGGGCGCTGGTGGAGAGGACGCCGATGCTACCATCCGGTTTGACGTATTCGCTTTCGAACTGAATGCTGCGCTCGCCGGTTGCCAGCATTTGGCCGATGCGTTTCAGGGTGCGCTCCTTTTCGCCGGCGGGCCACTGGATCACCTCATCGAAGCGCTTGCCCAGCACCGAGTGCTGGGGCACGCCGAAGATGCTCTCCACCCCCTTGCTGGCATACTCGACGAAGCCGTATTCATTGTGGCTGAAGATGATGAAGTCGGGACCGATGTCATCCACCAGCCCCTGGTAGCGCTCGCGGCTGTCGCGCAGCGCCTGCTGCGCCTTGATGCGCTCGCCGATATCCTGCATCGCCACCACGCAGGCGTTGATCTGGCCGCGCGCGCCGCGGATGGGGGCCGCGATCACCTGCAACAGCACCCGGCTGCCGTCCGGATGGCGCAGTTCCATGTCCTCGACCCCGCTGACCTCGCCGGCGAGGGCGCGAATCAGGGGCATGCGCTGGTGCGGGTAGAGTTCATCGGTGCCATGCACGAAGGCGCCATAGGTGGTATTGAGTCTCTCCGCTGGAGTGCCGGGGACGGGGGGCTGGCCCAGCAACCGCTCCGCTTCGCGGTTGATCTCCAGCACCTCCAGATTGGAATCAAACACCTGTATTCCGATGGGAATGTTTTCCAGGATCGCCTCCAGGGTGCGCTTCTGGTGTTCGATCTCCCGGTTCAGCAGGTAACGCTGGGTAATGTCTTCATGCACCACCACCACTCGCGTCGGCCCAAAATCGGAAAAGCGGGTCACCTGGGCGTCGAACCAGCGCTCCTGGGTGGGCGAGTGGCAGGGGTATTCCAGTCTGAAACCATTCGAATCGCCGTTCAGGACCTCGCGCAGGCGCGCGGAGAATTCGCTGGCGACATCCCGGTCATCCCGGGAGGCGCAGTTCGGCTGCTGCCCTGGTTCGCCCTGATGGTCGCAGATGTTCAGGTAGTTGCTGCCGAGGAAGTAACCGTCCGGCGTTGGCGGGTTGGCGTCGGCAAAGCGCTTCCAGGCCCGGTTTACCGCCAGGATGACGCCATTCTCGTCGAGCACGCAGACCTCCATGTCCAGCGCGTCGAGGGTCTCGCGGCTGAAGCGCTCCGCCTCCCGCAGTTGCTTGTAGGAGTTCTCCAGCGCCGTTTCCGTCGCCTTGCGGTCGTTGATGTCGCGCACCGAGACGCGGCGACCGAGAAAGTGTCCGTAGCGGTCGAACAGAGGACGGCAGCGGTGGTTGACCCAGCGCGTCTCGCCGTCGCGGGTGATGATGCGGTATTCGATCTCCTGTTCGTGGGGATCGGTTCGCGTCGACGGTGCATCATGTTGCCGGAGGTGGTCGTACCACAGCTCCCGATCCTGGGGGTGCACGATGTGATCGATCAGCGAGGGGTCGTGGTTGAAATCTTCCGGGGGATAGCCGGTCAGCCTCAGCGCCGAGGGGGACATGTGGACGAAGTCGCCATCCTCGCGCACCCAGTACTCCCAGTCGGCGGTCCACTCCATCATGGTTTCGAGGTGGGCCACGTCCTGTTGCGCCGCCTCGTTGCGTCGCTCCAGCTCGGTCAGGGCGCTACGATCCACCACCATCATCAGGGCATGGCGCTGTCCTTCGCTGCCCTCCGCCTTGCTCAGAAAGAGATCGGCGGGCAGTTCCATGCCAGGCAGGCGCAGCGCCATGTGTTCGGTGCGCGCCTGGCCGCTCGCCAGCACTGCTTCCACCGCGCGTACCAGGCGGCCCGCGTCTTCGCGCACCACCAGCCGGGAGATGCTGTGGGCGCCCAGGCTCTGGCTGGCGAAGCCGAAGATGCGGTTCGCCTCCTGATTGGCCTGGGCCACCAGCCCGCGGTGGTCGATCAGTAACGCCGGGATCGGCATGCTGTCGAAGAGCTGGTTGTAGCGCATCCACTCCTGTTCGGCGCGGCGCTGGGACTCCCGCAACTCCTCGTTCTGGATCTCAAGCTCGGCATGATAGATGCGCAGCTCTTCCAGCAGGGCGGCGGGATCTTGCGGGTTGCTGCCGGGGAGTGGCGGGGCGGAGCGATCGCCCAGGTTGGCTATCGCCTGTTCCGCGCTTTTCCGCAAAAGTGAGAGTTTTTCGTCATCGTGTGACATGGGCGGAAGATGAGTGGGGCGTGTTGCTGACCTTGATGATTAGAACACAAATCGCCGGATGTGTCTCATGCCGCTGGGCGTCGTCCGCCAGTTGCGGTACCGGGACAGGAGAGGATTTGTCCATCTGGCTCCTCCCGCAGCTTCTCGAGCCGGCTATGTTGCGTCATCGCTCGGCGACTCCATGTTGTCCCCTTCGGCCCCGAGCCGGGCGAGGCGAGGGGTGTCCGGTGGCTGCTCAAGCCACGAGCCGATATTGATGTGGCTGACCACCGCGCCGAACTCACCGCCCAGGATCGGCGCGGTGTTCATCACGAACCAGCGTCTCTCCTCCGGGGAGTGGCATGGGTACTGCAAGGAGAAGCTGTTCTGGCTCCCCTCCAGCACCGCTTTCACCCCTTGGCGCGCGGCGCGGGCCTGATGGCCGTCCTCCGTATGTTCCACCAGGCAGGCGTCCAGGTAGTTGGCGCCGGGGCCGGAGTGACGCAGATCAGGGTCGCCATTGGCCTGGGCGAAGCGGCTCCAGGCCTTGTTGACCAGCGCGATGGTCCCGTCCGGGGTGAGTACGGCGATATGTTCCGGCAAGGCGTTGATGATCGCCTGCAGGCGCTCATTGTCGCGCAGGCTGGTGATGTCGACGAAGGTGGCGACCGCGCCGCGGTGGGTGGATGAGGGGATGCCGTAGGGCAGGATGCGGACCAGAAACAGGCGTCCGTCGTGTGCCGTGACCTCTTTCTCCACCACCCGCTCGCTGCGCATGGTGGCGGCCAGATCCTCCATGAATCCGGGGTAGTCGAGGATGTGGTTGATCTCGTCCAGGGGGCGTCCCAGGTCGCCGTCACGCAGCTTGAAGATGCCCACCGCGTCGGGACTGAAGCGGTTGAGGTGCAGATCCTCGCCGACGAATACCGTCGCCACCCCCACCGCCTTCGACATGCTGTCGAGGTCGGCGTTGAGGCGATTGAGGATCGAGGCCTTCTCCTGGTATTCGGCGTTGACGGTATTGAGCTCCTCGTTGACCGATTGCAGCTCTTCGTTGGCGCTCTGCAACTCCTCGTTGGAGGCCATCAACTCCTCGTTGGTGGCCTGCAACTCCTCGTTGGAGGTCTCCAGCTCCTCGATGGTGGCTTGCAGGCTCTCGCGGGTGGCCGCCAGTTCCCGCTCCAGGATGTCGACCCGCTCCATGGTCTCGGCGTCGACGTCGATGGGTTCCGGGGGCTGCGGGCCGCCCTGGGCGGGGTGCTCCTCGAAGCTCAGCAGTAGCCAGCGATCCTTGCCGTGGTTGGGCAGGGGCTGGACGCTGAGGCGCACCAGCCGCACCTCGCCTTCGCTCGTCTCCACCCGCAGGTAGTCGGAGACCATGCGCTGGTTCTCCTTGACCGCCTTGAACAGCAGTGCCGAGGCGACCGGCACCATGGGGCTGGGCAGTACCTTGCCCAGCTCCAGGCTGGCGGCGCCCTCGCGGGCCTGAAAGAAGGGCTGGATCTTGCCGAACAGATGGATGATCTCGTGGCGTTCGTTGACCAGCATCGAGGGCGGGGCGTATTCGCTGATCAGGGCGCGCGCGCCCTCGTCGACGGCGCGTCCGTCCTCGAACGGCGGCTTGTATCTGGCGGCGCGGGCGCTTGCCGCGTCCATGCGTTTTTGCTGGGACAGGACGGCGTTGCCCTTTTCGAAGGTCAGGGGCGCGGTGCGACCGGTGCGCTGAAACAGCTTGTGCTTGCTGCTGATGGTGGTGAAGCCGGTGCTGGCGCCGGCGAGGGATTCGGAGGCGCCGAGGAACAGATAGCCTTCCGGCAGGAGGGCGAACTGGAGGCGGTTGAGGGCGCGCTTCTGGGCCTGGCTGGTGAAGTAGATCAGGGTGTTGCGGCAACTGACCAGGTTCATGCGCGTGAATGGCGGATCCGCCAGCAGGTTGTGGGCGGCGAAGACGATGCACTGGCGCAGCTCGGGCTTGACCACGTAGCTCTCGCCGCTGCGGCTGAAAAAGCGCTCCAGCCGCTCCCGGGTCAGCTCGGCGGCGGCGGACTCGGGGTAATGGCCGGCGGCGGCGAAGTTGATGCTGTGCTGATTGACGTCGGTGGCGAAGATCTTGAGGCTGGGCCACTTCTTTTCGTGCTCGAAGGCCTCCAGAAAGAGCATCGCGATAGAGTAGGCCTCTTCACCGGTGGAGGTGCCGGCGATCCACGCCCGCAGATTGGCGTTGGCGGGGGCCTCGGCGACGATGTGGCGGATCGCTCGTTCGTCCAGCAGCTGGAAGATCTCGCTGTCGCGAAAGAAGCTGGTGACCGGGATCAGCAGTTCCCGGCGCAGGGTGACGCACTCTTCCGGATCGTCCTTGAGCAGGGCGAGGTAGCTCTCCAGGCCATTGAGGTGGCGTACCTGCATGCGCCGTTCGATGCGCCGCAGCAGGGTCGCCAGCTTGTAGTCGTGAAAGTCGATGTTGCCCGATTGCAGCAGCTCTCCCAGGATGCCCTCGAAGGCCTCTTCGTGGGAGAGGGGTACGCGGCTGGGCGGGGCCTCGTCCGCCAGCGAGGCAACGGGTATATTGCGGATGTGGGAGTGGATGCGATCCGCCAGTTTCTCCGCCGGCAACACCGCGTCGACCACGCCGGTGGCGATAATGCTCGCCGGCATGCCGTCGAACTTGGCGCTGTTGGGATCCTGGGCGAGCAGAAAGCCGCCGGCGGCGTTGATCGCCACCGCGCCCCGCGAACCGTCGGAGCCGGTGCCGGAGAGCACCACGCCGACGGCGCGCCGGCCGACGGAGTCCGCCAGCGAGCTGAAGAAGATGTCGATCGGCAGGCTGAGCAGGTGGGGGCTCTTGGGGGTGAGGTGAAAGATGCCGTTGGCGATGCGCATGATGGTGCCGGCGGGAATCAGGAAGATCCGGTTGGCGGAGATGCGCATGCCCTCCTTGACCATGGTCACCGGCATGTCGGTGTAGCGGCCGAGCAGGTCGTGCATCATGCTCTTGTGGTCGGGGGAGAGGTGCTGGATGACCACGAAGGCGGCGTCGGTATCGGCGGGGCAGTGGGTAAAGAAGCGCTCCAGCGCCTCCAGGCCGCCGGCGGAGGCGCCGATGCCGATGACGAAGCCGTCGAACTCCGGGCGGGAGAGGTCGGATTCCTCTTCCGCGGTTGTCTGGATGCAGGGATCTTGGGTGGTCATGGGGTTTGCTTCTAGGCGTCGGCGGCGCTGGTGGTGCTGATGGCGTCAAAGCCGACCTGTCCGGCGGCCTCGGCGACGAAGTTCGCGATCTCCCGCCCATCGTCGATGGCGATCGGCAGGGGGGCGGGGGGGTGTTGATCGGGGGCGTGGCCACTCATTTTGTACAGCCTTTTTCTTGGCTCAAACGGAAGCGGGGTCTCTTTGGCAAGTGTTGGATTGAATTTACTTTAAACGGGCGAAAAATACCATCGTGAGATGCATTATTGGAGAGGATCCCCCGCCGCCGTCGGCGGCGTTGTGCATCAGGGTTTGCCGCCATCTGGCGGCGATGATCGGTGCGGCCCTTGAAAATGGCGGCGATAAGCGCACCTGTGGGGTTGCGATGTTTGTTTTGGCGAGATCCTTGCATCGCTCTTGCGAGCGGGGGAGTGGGAATAGGGAGTAGCGCGGATGAGTGAACGGGATTTGCCGTTGGTGATCGAGCCAGCGATCCTGAAGGGGATGTTGGGGAGCGAGGATCTGCGGGTGATCGACATCTCCAGGGAGAACGTGCATCGGCAGATGCATCTCCCCGGAGCGGTTCATTTGGACTATGGCCGGATCGTGGCGATGCGCCAACCGGTAGGGGGGTTGGTGCCCGATGTTGGTGCGCTGGAGAGCCTTTTTGCGGCGTACGGCCTTCAGGGCAAGCGGGTGGTGGCGTATGACGACGAGGGGGGTGGCAAGGCGAGTCGCTTGATCTGGACCCTGCACTTACTCGGTTTTCGCCAGGTCTCGCTGCTCAATGGCGGGCTCCATGCCTGGGCCAATGAGGGCTTTCGCCTGGAGCGGACGCCGACGACGCCGGTCGCCGGGACGTTCAACGCCGCGCGGGATGACGGGGTGAGCGCGGATGCGGCGTGGATCGCCGAGCGGCTGGAGGGGGGCGCTATCAAACTGGTGGACGCCCGCGGCGAGGCGGAATACACCGGCAGCCAGCGGTTTGCATCCCGCGGCGGGCATATTCCGGGGGCCGTTCACTGGGACTGGATGGATTTGATGGACCGGGAGCGCAATCTCCGCCTGAAAACGGAACAGGAGTTGCTCGCTGATCTGGGGCGACGCGCGATTGCCAGGGACGATGAGGTGGTCGTCTATTGCCAGACCCACCACCGCTCCTCCCTCAGCTACGTGGCGCTGAAACATCTGGGGGTCGAGCGGGTGCGGGGCTACCCTGGGTCGTGGTCGGATTGGGGAAACCGCCCGGAGTTGCCGGTCGAGACATGAGGCGGGAAGGTGCGGGAGATGGCCAGCATGACGGCGGCATTAGCGAACAGGCCCGTTTGAATCGCACCCGGGGCCGGCCAGGAAGTTGCCTTCTTCAGCGCTTCATGATACTGTTATTGATAATCATTACCAATTTTGTGAGGCCCCATGACGCAACAAGTCGAGACGTTTGAAGAGATGATTTCCAGGGTTCGGGACCTGCCCCTCGGCATCTCCGCCAAGGTGGTGCGAGTGGAAGGGGATCATGGGGTGGCGCGCAAGCTGCTTGGTCTCGGACTGCGGGTCGGCTCGGTGATCGAGATGGTCCAACGCCGCGGTCAGGGGGTGGTGATCGCCAACTCCGGCAACCGCATCGCCCTCGGCGCCAGCGTCGCCGAACGCATCTGGGCCGAGCCGATGGATGGGCAACGCCACTGATCCTTGCGTTGTATCCAAGCTGATCGTGGCTTTAAACGCTTACTGAGTGCTGGGTGCTGGGTGCTGGGTGCTAAGTGCGACGCTTCAGGAAGCTGGCGCGGCAGGGCGGAGCGCGCGGCTCGACGCGCCAATTTTTTCCTTGACGGAGATCCCCGTTGCTTACCATCGCCCTCGCCGGTAATCCCAACTGCGGCAAGTCCGCCCTCTTCAACAATCTGACGGGTATCCGGCAAACCACCGGCAACTGGCCCGGAGTGACCGTCGATCGCAAGGAGGGGCGCTTCAACCTGGACGGCGGCGAGGTCAAGGTCATCGACCTGCCTGGCATCTACTCCCTGGACGCCGCCTCCCTGGATGAACGGGTCACCCGGGATTTTCTCCTCTCCCATGAGGCGTCGCTGCTGGTCAACGTCATCGACGCCGCCAATCTCGAACGCAATCTCTACTTCACCGTGCAGTTGCGGGAGATGGGCATCCCCATGGTCATCGCCCTCAACATGATGGATGTGGCGCGCAAGCGCGGCATGATCATCGATCCCGACAAACTGGCGGAGTTGTCGGGATGTCCGGTGGCGTCCATCGTCGCGGTCAGCGGCGAGGGGATTGACGACCTGAAGAGGCTGGTCAGGGAGGCGTCCCGAGAGACGCTCCACAGCGGTTTCACGGTCGCCCACGACGAGCCGGTGGAGCAGGCGATCGTCGAGCTGCAAGGGGCGCTCCGCGGCAAGTGCGCGCGTTCCGATTGCCGCTGGCTCGCCATCAAGCTGCTGGAGCGGGACGAATTCGCCCTCGCCATGGTCAATGACGAGGTGCGGCAGCGGATCGAGCACTGGCGAGCCCAGATCGAGGAGCGGGCCGGCGAGGAGGCGGATATCCATATCGCCGACGCCCGCTACGGCCACGCCCACGCCCTCGCCCAGCAGGTGATCTACGAGCCGGGCAAGGCGGGGCGCACCCTTAGCGATCGTATCGACAATCTGGTCCTCAATCGCTGGTTCGGCGTGCCCTTCTTTCTGGTGGTGATGTACCTGATGTTCATGTTCACCATCAACATCGGCGGGGCCTTCATCGACTTCTTCGACATCGCCGCCGGGGCGCTCTTCGTCGATGGCCTGGGGCGGCTGCTCACCGCCATCGGCGCGCCGGACTGGCTGCGGCTGCTGGTCGCCGATGGCGCCGGCGGCGGCGTCCAGGTAGTCGCCACCTTCATCCCCATCATCGGTTTTCTCTATCTCTTCCTCTCGGCGCTGGAAGACAGCGGCTACATGGCCCGCGCCGCCTTTGTCATGGATCGCTTCATGCGCACCATCGGCCTGCCCGGAAAATCCTTCGTGCCGCTGATCGTCGGCTTCGGCTGCAACGTGCCGGCGGTGATGGCGACCCGCACCCTGGAGAACGAGCGGGAGCGCAAGCTGACGATCCTCATGAATCCCTTCATGTCCTGCGGCGCGCGGCTGCCGGTCTACGCCCTGTTCATCGCCGCCTTCTTTCCCAGCAACGGCCAGAACCTGGTCTTTCTGCTCTACCTGATTGGTGTCGGCGTGGCGGTGCTGAGCGGCCTGGCGGTGCGCCGCACCCTGCTGGCCGGCGATGCCACCGGCTTCATGATGGAGTTGCCCCCTTATCACATGCCGACCCTGAAAGGGGTCGCGCTGCGCTCCTGGGACCGGGTCAAGCTCTTCATTCGCGATGCTGGCAAGGTGATCGTGGTAATGGTGATGGTGCTCAACATCCTCAACGCCATCGGCTCCGATGGCTCCTTCGGCAACGACGAGAGCGACAAGTCGGTGCTCAGCGTCATGGCCCAGTCGGTTACACCGGTGTTCGAACCCATGGGGATTCACCAGGACAACTGGCCGGCGGTGATCGGCATCTTCACCGGGGTGCTGGCCAAGGAGGCGGTGGTGGGGACCCTGGACACCCTCTACACCCGCCTCGCCGCCGAGGAGGCGGGGATCTCCCTGGAAGAGCAATCCTTCGACTTCTGGGGCGAGATGGGGGCGGCGGTGGTCAGCATCCCCGACAATCTGGCGGAACTCGGCGGCATCGCCGGCGACCCGCTGGGGCTCGATGTGGGCGATCTCTCCAGCCTCGAAGCCGCGGCGGCAAGCCAGCAGGTGAGCCTTGATCTGTTCGGCGCCATGGCCTCCCGTTACGACGGCCAGGCCGGGGCCTTCGCCTATCTGCTCTTCATTCTGCTCTACTCCCCGTGCGTCGCCACCATCGGCGCCATCGTGCGCGAGGCCGGCGGCCGCTGGGCCGCCTTCGTGGTCGCCTGGACCACCGGCGTTGCCTTCGCTACCGCCACCATCTTCTATCAACTCGCCAATTTCGGGGACCACCCGCTGCGCGCCGTGCTCTGGATCGGCGGCTTGAGCCTGCTGCTGGCGGCGGTGCTGTTCGCGTTGCGCCGCTGGGGCGGCGCGACGACAGACCACGGCGACACGGCCCGCGCCTGATGCTCTCGCGACTCAAGGCCTACCTCCGCCAGCGCGGCCAGGCCAGCCTCGCCGACCTCGGCAACCACTTCGACGTCCCCCCCGACGCCATGCGCGGCATGCTCGAACAGTGGATCCGTCGCGACAAGGTCAAGCGTCTCGCCGCCCCCCAATGCGACGGCTGCACCCAGTGCGACCCGACGGGGATGGAGATCTATGCCTGGGTGGAAAAGAGTGGCGAAGGCGGTGAGGTTGTCGAGCAGGTGATTGATGCCTCGGCGATTTGCGGGAAAGCGGATAAAGTTTGAAGTTTGAGGTGGGAGGTTTGAATGGAGAGGCCCTCTCCATGTGGTCCGTGCCTGCCTGTATTGCCTCAAAGGCGTTTGGCCATTTGGTCTTGCCTTTTCCGTAGCTCTTCATCAACGATAATCGTTGCGTACGACTTATATTGACCCCGGGTTGCCGGTCGCGCCCGCCCCGGTACGTTTGTGCACCGAACAAAGCCGCTTTACATCACCATAACCGTTTGCGGCCCCAAACGTTCCGGTCGGGTGTGCAACACCCGACCGGCTCAAAGCGGTGTAATCAGGATAAAAAAGCGCCAACCCTTCAAGTCCCGTTCATCCTGAAAATCCCGCTAATCCGGTCTATTTCGCTACCGCTCAGAACGCGAAACGCGCCCCGCCGCCAGGCTGGTGCAGCGCCGGGATGACCGTTTCAAACAGGGTTCGCTGGCGCAGGCTGCCGTCGCTTTCGCGGGTGATGAGGGTGGCCCGCATGATCGGTTCCTCGCCCAGTACGGCGAAGATGCGGCCGTTGTCGTCGAGCAGCTTGACGGCGATCTCGGGCAGTTCGGACATCGAGCCGGTGAAGGCAATGGCGTCGAAACCGCGGTGGGGGAGGTTGGTTTCGAAGAAGTCTCCGTAGAGGCGCTCCACACCGCGGATCTTCTGACGCTCCAGGTTGTCGGCGGCGAGCTGCGCCAGTTCATGGCTGGATTCGATGGTGGTGACCCGGTCGCAGAGGCGGGCGAGACAGGCGGTGACATAGCCGCTGCCGCTGCCCACCTCCAGCACCCTGTCGCTCTTGCCAAGGCGCAGCGCCTGGAGCAGTTGTCCGGCCATGGGCGGGGTCAGCATGCGCTCGCCGCCGGCGAGAGGGATCTCGATATCGGCGAAAGCGAGGCCGCGATAGGGCGCGGGCACGAACTCTTCGCGCGGGACTTCGCTGATGATCTCCAGCACCTTGGGGTCCAGTACGTTCCAGGGGCGGACCTGTTGTTCCACCATGTTGAAACGGGCGCGCTCCATGTCGATTGCTGTCATCTGTCGGTTACCTCTGAGTCGATTTGCGTAGCGCCTTATCATACCCCGAGCGGGGACGGTGGAAAAGGGAGGTTGAGGCGATAACCAAGCCGCGCCGCGTGCGGGGCCGGTCGCCAGCCTCAACCTCTTCGCCGCGGATCAGCGGGGGTTACTGGATCTCGGAGAGGAGATCGGGGTTGGTGACGAGGTTTCTCACGCCGTGGGCGTGATCCTCTTCAAAGACATTTCCCTTGCACCATTCGCCAATCGTTGCGATGTCGACCATGGCGACCTTCGGGCGCACGCTCCAGGTTACCTGGAAGGGCGAGCCCTGTTCGTTGTAGGTGGGTCCGGTGGTCGAACCGGCATAGGTTACCGGGGCGCCGGTGTCGGCTGGAATATTCAGTGCCTGTTGCCGACCATTCATCTCGTCGTGTTGGGTCAGTGCGCTGAAATCGAGGGCGTCCGGGTTGTTGACGAGGACGTAAACCTGGGTCTCGACGCGCAGTTGCGGGTTCTTGATGGATTCGCTGAGGCACGAGCCCAGGGTGGGGCCGGGGGTCACCTGGGCGGTGGAGTAGACATAGTGGACCTCAATGGTGTCGCCCGGGTAGAGGCTGCCATGATCGCTGGGGCAGATCTCCAGGTCGACCGGCTTGAGATCCATTTTGTCCAGCTCGCCCGCATAGCGATAACCGCTCAGGTAGCCATGGCCATCGCCGTTGCTGGCATAGTCGGTGAATTCACCGCCCTTGTGTTCGGCGTTCTTGTGGAAGTGGATGTTGCACAGGTTCATCTCGCTGGCGGTTGGGGCGGCGCTGAATGTGATGGGGTTGCTCCCGGCGGCGGAGTCGATGTCGCGGGGGGCCTGGGGGCCAAAGCCCTGGCCGGCGGTGTTCCTGGCCAGGGTCTCGCGCTGCTGGGCGATGACTTCGTCGCCGACGGCGGCGTGGCCGTGCTTGGCGTGGGCCTCTTTGGCCTGTATCCCGAACGGGATGAGCGTTGCCGCGACAAGTGCGCAAAGTGTGGTTTTTTTCATCTCAAAATATCCTTTTAATTGGAATTCAGGGTGGGGCGCGTCTCTTTATGCGAGCCAATTCTTAGTATAGTCATTTGTCTATACTTTCGCATGTTCATGTTCCTTGCCCGCGGTTGCGGGGGTGCAGCCGGGCGGCCTGGGCATCGTCTAGGCGGGTTCCGCGTCGGGATCGGCTTCCGTGTCCAGCCACTGAACCCGGTAGAGGTCGCGGCGGCGGTCGCGGGCGTTGCGTACGCTGCCCTGTTCTCGTAGTTCGGTGAGCTTGGTCAGGTCGAGGTCGGCGATCAGGCTCATCTCGGTGTTGGGGGTCGCCTCGGCGGCCACCGAGTCGTGGGGGAAGGCGAAGTCGGAGGGGGTGAAGATGGCGGATTGGGAGTACTGGATGTCCATGTTCTCCACGTTGGGGAGGTTGCCGACGCTGCCGGTGGCGACGACGTAGATCTCGTCCTCGATGGCCCTTGCCTGGGCGCACAGGCGCACCCGTTGATAGGCGTTCTTGGTGTCGGTCCAGTAGGGGACGAAGAGGATGTCGATGCCCTTTTCGGCGAGCACGCGGGGCAGTTCCGGGAACTCCACGTCGTAGCAGATGAGGATGCCGATGCGCGCCACGTCGGTGTCGAAGACGCGCAGACGCTGACCGCCGGAGAGCCCCCAGTAGGCGTGTTCGTCGGGGGTGATGTGGAGCTTGTACTGGGCGTCCCAGGTACCGTCCCGACGCAGTAGGTAGGAGACGTTGTAGAGCGACTGGTCGTGGTAGACCGGCATGCTGCCGGCGATGATGTTGATGTTGTAGCTTAGCGCCAGCTTGAGCATCGATTCCCGCAAGGGTTCGCTGTAGGCGGCCAGTTCGCGGATCGCCCGCGCCGGGTTGGCCTCCTGGTAGCGAAACAGCAGCGGCGCGGTGAAGAATTCCGGAAACAGCACGAAATCCGCCTCGTAGCCGGAGACGGCGTCGACGAAGAATTCGACCTGGGAGGTGAGGTCCTCCAGGGATTCGGCGGGGCGCATCTGCCACTGTACCGCGCCGACCCGTACGGTGCGGCTTACCGGTTGCAGGTTCTCCTGCCGTTGGGGTTCGCGGTAGTGGATGTTGTTCCATTCGATGAGGGTGGCGTAGGCGCCGGACTCCTCGTCCTCTGGCAGATAACCGGTGATCAGGCGGCGCACATGGAAGTCGTTGGCGAGCTGGAAGCTGAGGATGGGGTCGCGCAACTCCTTGCGCTTGACCAGCTCGATGTATTCGCTGGGGGACATGCGATCCGTATGCCTGGCGTAGCCGGGGATGCGGCCGCCGGCGACGATGCGGCGCAGGTTGAGGTGTTCGCACAGGGATTTGCGGGCGTCGTAGAGACGCCGCCCCAGACGCAGGTCGCGATAGCCGGGATGGACGAAGATGTCGACGCCGTAGAGGGTATCGCCGTTGGCGTCATGGGTGGTAATGAAGCCGTTGCCGGTGATCTCCTGGTAGGTGTGCTGGTCGCCGAAGCGGTCGTAATCGACGATCAGGCTGATCGCGGCGGCCACGACCTTGCCGTTGTCCTCGATGCAGATCTGGCCGTCGGCAAAGCGGGCGATCTGGGCGGCGAACTGCTCCCGGCTCCAGGCCCCGCCCATGTCCGGGTAGACGGCATCCATGATCGCCTTGATGTCGTCGTAATCAGTGAGCTGGGTGTTGCGCAGGATCAGGCGGTGTTCGCTGACCTTGCGCTGGGCCTTGCGTTTTTTCTTTTTCTTTTTGCGGTCGTCGTTGATGGCCATGATATGGATCCTTTGGTTGTTTCGTGCTCCGTTAAGCCATGGAGGCGCGGGGCGCACGGGGTATTGGCAAAAGGTTACGGCTGTCCCCTTGAAGGCTTGTACTTCGCTGGCCGCAATGCCGGCTTCGGGCCGGCCAAGGCCTCAACCTCCCAAGGATAACGGCTAGGAAGGCCGGGGCGCGACCCGCGCCGCGGTGGCGACGTCGCGGGTCTTCTTGAGATTCTGCCCCGCCAGATCCTTGAGGCGGCTGAGCACCTCGGGGTCGGTGATCACCTCGTAGAAGCGGCGTCCCCACTCCTCTTCGGTGCTGACGTCATTGCCGATCCACAAGCGGATCGGCGACTCCCGAATCACCAGCCACTGCATCGCGGTGCGCTTGTCCGGGTAACGGCCGACGTAGAAGGCGCTGGATTCGTGAAAGCCCTCCACCTTGCCGCGAATCTCGCGCAGGGAGATCTCGGAACGTACCTTCTGGAAGGCCTCTTCGTCGATCTCGATGCCGTTGACGTTGTAGCGCAGCAGGTTGTCGGAGGTGCTCTTCTGCATGATGCCCTGTTCTACCGGCGCGACCACCTCGACCCCACGCCTGCGCTTGGCAAGACGGGTTTCGCGCAGCGACGCGGCGCAGCCGGAGAGGCGATCGGCGCGATTGATGGCGGCGGAGATCATGATCTGATGGTCGCCGTCGTAGAGAAAGGCGGGGGCCTCCGCCTTGTAGCAGATGCCCAGCCCCAGCTCCAGGTCGGGCAGGCTGTATTTGCGGTTGCGGGCGTTGTTGGCGTCGACCACGTCGAGGATCTTGCGCGCCAGGCCGCAGCAGCGGGCCACCGGCAACCAGTCGTAGGGTTCGTCGTCGTATTCGTAGATCACCAGGATGATGGCGTCGCCTTCGACGAAGACCTTGCTGGCGCCGAACTGCTCCAGCAGCTTGGTGACCGGATCGAAAAAGTTCAGGCTGAAGTGGGTGGCCGGGTTGAGGTTGTTCTCCCGCAACAGCGCGGTGACCCGGGTCGAGCCGCGCAGATCGGCCTTGAGGATGGTGTGGCTGCGAATGTGGTGGCTGTTCTCCTGCTGTTCGTCGGCCAGGTTGTACTCTTGCAGGCTGCCGTTGCCCCGCGACAGGTTGATGTGCTCCTTGTCGTCGAGGATTCGGATCTGGTTCATGATCCAGTAGGTCTGATAGGCCAGCTTCAGGTCCCGGCGCAGGGTGGCGAACTGGTAGACGTAATCCACCGCCTGTTGCTCCAGGTTGGCGCGGGGTAGTTTGGCGATCTCCAGGCGCTCCTTCTCCAGTCGCTTGAGGACGCCGTCGGGGTCGTGGACGTCGCGCATGCCGGCCAGGCGGCGGGCCATCTTGCGCCGTGAGATCTCGCCGTTGAGATAGCTCATGATCAGGCGCACCGGCAACTCGCCCTTGAGCTCTTCATGGATCACCGGCACGCGATGGGAGGCGGCGACGATCTTCTCCATCTTGTGCTTTTCGAACTGGGACAGGATCAACGCGCGCAGATAGAGGGCAAAGTTGTGGCGGTTGCGCTGGCTGCGACGGGACTCGGCGTCGCGGCGACGCTCCCACTCCACGTCATTAATGGAGGTGAGGGTGCGAATGTTCTCCACCTCATCGAGCCAGGAGGGGCGGCCCTCCTTGAACTCCAGCTCGTTGAGGGCGCGACTCAATACCAGCTCGACCTGGAGGAATCCGTCCAGCCCGCCCTGGTCGCGGCGCTGGCGCAGCTCGCCGATGCCCGTCTCCACGCCGCTTTCCGGCTTCTGATGACCGGCCCGGGGCAGTGCCCACTCGGGGAGGTAGTCATGAAAGATTCCGGTAATCAGGCGATTGATGGCATCGAACTCGCGCAGATCCTCCTCGTTGATGCCCAGCGGGGTGTAGTTCTTCATCACCAGCTCCGTCGCCCACAGGCTGGGGAGTTGCAGGATGGGGTTGAACAGCATCTCCTTGGGTACCGGCCAGGAGCGGCCCAGCACCCCCTTGCGTGAACGCCGCAGGATGGTCGCCTCGGTTTTGTAGATGAAGCTGAGGGTGCGGTGAAGGGTGCGATGCTTGAGGCCGTTCTCCTCGCGGGCCAGGATGACCAGCCGGTCATGGGCCTGAGCGGCGCGGTGATCGCCGCCGCCGCGGCCGCCCGCCTCCGCCATCTTGGTGATCGATTCGCGATGCTCGTCGGCGGCTTCCTCGACGCCGAGCAGGAGGAACTTCATGGTCGCGAATTGCAGCAACTGGACGATCTCGGGGCGGGAGTTCTTGCGCGCGTAGCCGGTACCCGTCTCCATCATGCCGGCATAGGCCTTGGTGAAGTTCTCCACCTGGCGGGCGTCCGGCGGCGAGCCCCGCTCCCGCCACAGGTTGACCTTGGCGTCGTAGCTCAGGGTGTTGCGAATCAGCTGGGTGGCGTACTGGGTGAAACGGGGGCTGAGCAGCACGTCGATGTGGGCGTTGTCGATTCCCTTGGGAAAACGCTCGATGCGAAAGCGGAACGGGCGCGGCGTGGAGAGGGGAGCGGTGAACTCCTCCACGTCGGGCTTCCATTGCAGCATGCTTCGCAGGCCGAATAACATCAGTGAGCTTGTTCCGGTTGGGCGTCGGCGACAGGGTCGGCGACGGGGTTGCGTTCGGGGTCCTGGGGAGAGGTGAAATCGTCTTCGCGAGTAAGATTCTGTTGCGGTATCGGTCTGAAAACCTGAAAGACTCGAGACAATCGTGGCACTGACCCTTGGCGTCGATACCCATCCCCTCCCGCGGATCCACGTCCTTGGTCGATTTGCGTCCCGACCTGTTACAGAAGAGAATAACCGAAAGCGACGGTTTTTGCAGTATTTGCGCATTGGGGGAATGTCGTTGGGCGACCCGGGGGGAGAAAACGGCATCACCGAGCCATCTATCGGGTTTTTGACGGAAATCTCCATCATCGCGGAGTAGTGGATTGATGAATCGAAGTATAGGGATGATCTTGTGTCTGGGCTTCTGCTGCCTGGCCGGCGGCGGTCCGCTGGCGGCCAGCGATACGCCCCGTTTCAACACCATGGCGCCCATGGCCGAGACCTTTCTGGAGATGATGGACGCCATGGCCCGGGCCTACACCGATCATCGCACGCGGAAAGGGGAGGGGTACGCCTGGCGCGACGACGACTCGGGGCGGCCCGCGGCGCCCCCTTCGATGCCGCTGGAATATTTTTCCCGGGGCCTGCCCTCCCCCTTTCAATACATGCCCGCGCCGGCGGTGGACGACCTGCCGCCAAGCATCCTGGAGGGCTGGTGGCTGGGGGAGAGCGGCGAGGTGCTGGCCTTCAGGCGGGATCGTTTTCGCATCTACCTCGGCCCGCGCGAGTATCGCGAGGGGCGCTTTCGCATCGTCGACTGGAGTCTGGCGATGGAGAACCCCCGCGACGGCGCCCTGCGCGAGTATGACTACGCGCTCAAGGATGAGTATCTGGCGCTGCGCGACGAGGCGGGAAACATCCTCTACTACGTGCGCATCGAGCCGTGATCGACGAAGCCGCGGGGAAGCTGCCGCCGGGCGCGTGCGGCCCTTGGCTGGTGGGCGGCGCGGTACGCGACGGCCTGCTCGGGTTGCCGCTCAAGGATCGCGACTGGCTGGTGATCGGCGCGACCCCCGCGCAGATGCGGAAGGCGGGCTATCTGCCGGTGGGACGGGGGTTCGAGGTCTTTCTTCATCCCCGCACCCGGGAGGAGTACGCGCTGCCGCGTGGAGAGCCGCAAGACGATCCGCTGGAGACCCTCAAGGCCGATCTGCGTTGTCGTGATCTCACCATCAACGCCATCGCGAGAGGGCCGGATGAGCGCTTGGTAGACCCCTGTGGCGGCGCGAGGGACATCGCCGAACGACGCCTGCGTCACACTCCCTGTTTCGCCGAGGACCCCTTGCGGGTGTTGCGTCTGGCCCGCTTCGCCGCTCGTTACGCGGGGCTGGGGTTTGACATCGCCGACGACACCGTGCGCCTGTGTCGCCAACTGTGCGAGGCGGGAAGGCTGGCGGATCTGCCGGGGGAGCGGATCTATCAGGAGCTGCTGGGCGGTATCTCCGCCGACCCGGTGGTCTTCCTCGCGTCACTGCGCCAACTGGGGGCGCTGGCGGTCCTGCTGCCGGAGGTCGAGGCCCTGTTCGGCGTACCCCAGCCCGCCCAACACCATCCCGAGGTGGATGCCGGCCAGCATCTGCTGTTGGCGCTGGGGATCGCGGCCCGCATCAGCGACGATCCGGCGGTGCGATTTGGCGTGCTGTTTCATGACCTGGGCAAGGGGCTGACCCCGCCCGAGGAGTGGCCGCGCCACCTGGGCCACGAGCGGGCGGGGGTGGAGCCGATTCTCGCCCTGTGCCGACGCCTGCGCATCCCCAACGAGATCCGGGATCTCGCCGTGCTCGCCTCCCGTTACCACCTGCACGCCCACCGCGCCGGGGAGCTGCGCCCGCGCACCCTGCTCAAGCTGATTACCGCCCTGGATGGCCCGCGCCGGCCCGAGCGCTTTCGGTTTTTCCTGAAGATCTGCGAGGCCGACGCCCGCGGGCGCGCCGGCATGGAGCAACAGCCCTATCCCCAGGCGGTGTTTCTCGACACCCTGCTCGACGGGGTTCGCGCCATTGATCAGCGCGCCATCGCCGCCACCTGTGATCACCCGCGACAGGTGGCGGAGGCGATACGTCGCGCGCGACTCGACGTGATTACCGCCCTTGCGAAGGGCCATCGATCGGCTTGAAGCGAAGGTTGTCGCGAGGTTTTCTTGATATGGGTCATTGAAACGTCGAGTAACCCCTTTTTTTCCGACTTTTCGCCCGCTGGGCGTCGTAAAATGGGGATTTCCCAACGGCAGCAACTACTGAGGAGAAGCCATGGCCAAGGCCAAAGATGATGCAACCCCGAACAACAACGTCAACGCCGGTTCGAAGATCAATGTTGATGTCAGCCAGGCGGAGCTGGATCGGGACAAGGAGCGCTATCCCTACAAGAAGAAGATGAGGCGGGATGAGTACGAAAAGATCAAGTTCGAGTTGCAGATCGAACTGTTGAAGATGCAGAACTGGGTCAAGGAGTCGGGGGAGCGCATCGTCATCCTCTTTGAAGGCCGCGACGCCGCCGGCAAGGGCGGCACCATCAAGCGCATCATGGAGCACCTCAACCCCCGCGGCGCCCATGTGGTGGCGCTGGAGAAGCCCTCCGAGCGGGAGAAGAACCAATGGTACTTCCAGCGCTACATCACCCACCTGCCCGCCAATGGCGAGATCGTCCTCTTCGACCGCTCCTGGTACAACCGCGCCGGCGTCGAACGGGTGATGAATTTCTGCACCAACGGCGAATACCTGGAGTTCATGCGCCAGACCCCGGAGCTGGAACGGATGCTGGTCAACAGCGGCATCCGTTTTTACAAACTCTGGTTCTCGGTGACCCGCAAGGAGCAGCTACGCCGCTTCCAGTCGCGGGAAAACGACCCCCTCAAGCACTGGAAGCTGAGCCCGGTGGATCTCGCCTCCCTCGACAAGTGGCACGAATATACCGAGGCCAAGGAGAACATGTTCTTCTACACCGATACCGCCGACGCCCCCTGGACGGTGATCAAGTCCGACTGCAAGAAGCGGGCGCGCATCAACGCCATGCGCCACCTGCTGCACACCTTGCCCTATCCCAGCAAGGACGAGTCCATCGTTACCCCGCCTGACCCCCTTATCGTCGGCGGCGCGCGGGATCAGGCCGGCGTCAATTTTGATTGATCGAACGAGACAGAAGCGGAACAAGGAGTACAGCCATGACCCAACACTACAAGAAACATGCGGAAAAAATCGTTGAAGACTTCCAGGAGATGCTCGATCCCGGCGCGGTCGAGGCGATCGGCAAGGAGAACCTCGGCGGCCTGGCCATGCTCATCGAATCCGCCCTCACCGTCGCCGTCGTCGAGGCCCTGGAGCAGGCCGCCGATCAGGTCACCGCGGTGGCCGGCGGCATTCGCAGGAATGCGGAGAACTATCAGGGCGATTAGGGCTGCCGTGCAGGCCGGATTGGAGCGCGGCGGAGTCCGGGAGAACGGAGGAGCCACCCATTCCCGGATTCCGTCCCGCTCGCCGGGGAGAGTTCTCTGTGAGAGGTTTTGCGGGCCGTCGGTGCTTCGTTGATTTACGGCATTTGATGCTTCAACGCGAGCGTTTGCAGTGGGTATGAAACTGCTTGCCGTCCTTCTTCAGTTCCGCCTTCAGCTTGTCGCGCACGGTCTTGAGCACCTCGATGCGGGCGAAGGGCTTGTCGTTGCCGGGGATGATGGTCCAGGGGGCGTATTCGGTACTGGTGCGAATCACCATCTCGTTGACCGCCATCTTGTAGTCGTCCCACTTCTCCCGGTTGCGCCAGTCCTCATCGGTGATCTTGTGTTGCTTGTAGGGGGTCTCTTCCCGGGCCTTGAAGCGGGCGAGCTGCTCCTCCTTGCTGATCTGTAGCCAGAACTTGAGGATGATGACGCCGCTCTCCTCCAATTGCTCCTCGAACTCGTTGATCTCCTGATAGGCGCGCCGCCACTCCTGCTCGCTGGCGAAGCCCTCCACCCGCTCCACCAGCACCCGCCCATACCACGAGCGGTCATAGATGGAGAGACGCCCGGCGCGGGGGATGTGCCGCCAGAACCGCCACAGGTAGTGGTGGGCCTTCTCTTCGTCGGTGGGGGCGGCCACCGGGATGGTACGATAGAGGCGTGAGTCGATCGCCTTGGTGATGCGCCGGATCGCGCCGCCCTTGCCGCCGGCGTCCACCCCTTCGAAGACCAGCACGGTGGAGCGCTTCTGGGCGTGGGCCTTCCATGCCAGATCGGTAAGTTCGCTCTGCATCGCCTTGAGCTCTTTCTTGTAGGCCGCCCGCTCCAACGACTGGCTCAGATCCACGTGATCCAGGATGGTGACCCGGGCGTTGGGATCGCTGGGCAGGCTGGGGGCGTGGGAGTAGGTGGTATCTGGCGCCACCCGCGGCGAGGCGAGGCGGGACTGAATGGAGTGCAGCAGGGTGCGGCCGATGGTGAGGTCACGATAGCGGGCGTCGCTGGCCTCAATCAGGTACCAGGGGGCGATGCCGCTGTCGGTGCCGCGGATGATCCGCTCCGCCATGTGTTCGAAGTCGTCGTAGTATTCGTCGAACTGATCCTTGCGCGGGGCCATCTTCCAGCGTTTGCGGTCTTCCCGATCCTGCTTGTTGAGGATCTTCTTCTGCTCCTTCTTGGGCAGGTGCAGCCAGAACTTGACGATCAGGGTGCCGTCTTCGGTGAGCATGCGCTCGAATTCGGAGATGCGCGCCAGCTCCGCCTCCAGATCCGCCTCGCTGCACTTGCCGGACATGCGTTGAATCATCGGATCCATGTACCAGGAGCCGAACAGGATCGCCAGGGTGCCGCGCGCCGGCAGGGTGCGCCAGAAGCGCCAGTAACGGGGGCGCTCCCGCTCTTCGTCGGTCTCGTCCCAGAAGGCGAAGGTCTCCACGCCGCGGGTATCCAGCCACTCGTTGAGACGGTCCACCACCTCGCCCTTGCCCGCCCCCTCCACGCCGGAGACGATGACCACCACCGAGGTGTTGGACTCGTGCAGCTTGCGCTGCGCCTCCAGCAGTTCGGTGCGCAGATCCGGGACCTGCTCCTTGAAGATATCCTTGTCGACCTTGCGGCCCAGTTTGGCGGCTTCGAACATGGCCTTAATTCTCCTGCAATTATTGTTGGGTGGGAACCCGAGGTTCCCGTGCGTAAACGACCATTCTCGCTTGCTGCCCAAGCCGGGTAAAGCGATTCATGGGGTTACTGGGAAAAATCGACGGTTTTGTTGATCTGGGTTAAGATCGGAACCGATGGAACGCCGGGTCATATCCTCTTTATGTGGGGCAGCGTAACTATTAACACATCCCGCGCCAGCGGGATTGCTGGATCGTTACACAACCGATTGGGAGGTTTCCAAGG